>JAKLIE010000004.1 GCA_022709775.1 Pseudomonadota bacterium | reverse complement strand
GGCCGAGGCGGGCTCGCCGCGCGTCGCCCACGGCGCCGCGCTGGCTCTGCTGGCGGGCTCGAAGCCGGACGCGCTCGACGAACCCGCGCGCGTCGAGAACTTCGTGATGGTCTTCCGGATCGCGTCGAGCGACCTCGCCGGCCTCCTCGACTGGATCTTCCTGTTCCTGGGCGATGCGCCGCAATGGCGCGAGGCCGTGCGCGCCCACGGCCGGACCGCCGGAGGACCCGTAACGGCGCCTCCGATCGACACGGCGACCTGCGTCGTGATGGAGACGCTCCGCCTCGAGCAGAGCGAGTTCCTGTACCGGCGCGTCGCGAAGCCCATCGAGGTCGACGGCCGCACGATCCCGGCGGGCTGGATCCTGCGGTTGTGCGTCAACGAGGCGCATCGCGACCCGTCGGTGTTCGAGGATCCCGACCGTTTCGATCCCGCCCGCTTCCGCGACCGCGCGTGGAGCCGCAACGAGTACTCGCCCTTCGGCGGACACACGCACGGCTGCATGGGCGCGCATCTCGCGCACTTCCTCGGACGCATCTTCGTCGAGGAGCTCGCGATCGGGTTCGACTGGACCGTCGTGCGCGACGGCCCGCTCGAACGCGGCAGCCGCCACCGCGACCACTGGCGGCCGAGCGCGCTCAGGCGTGTCGTGATGCGGCCGCGCGACGACGCGCTCCGGCCGCAGGCGCCGGTCGAGGCGATCGGGACCGCCTGAGGCGTCCGCGCGACGGACTTCGCGCCACCGGCAGGGTGCGCCGCGCCCAGCCGGTAGAATGTCGGGCCCGATCCACGCCCGTCGGCGCCCGGCGCCGGACCCCTTCAAGCCGATGCTCACGTTCCAGCAAGTGATCCTCCGCCTCCAGGAGTACTGGGGGTCGCGCGGCTGCGCGCTGCTGCAGCCCTACGACATGGAGGTCGGTGCCGGCACCTCGCACACGGCCACGTTCCTGCGCGCGCTCGGACCCGAGCCCTGGCGCGCCGCCTACGTGCAGCCGTCGCGGCGCCCGAAGGACGGCCGCTACGGCGAGAATCCGAACCGGCTGTTCCAGCACCACCAGTTCCAGGTCGTGCTCAAGCCCGCGCCCGCCGACATCCTCGACCTCTACCTCGGCTCGCTCGTGGCGCTCGGCTTCGATTTGAAGGCGAACGACGTCCGCTTCGTCGAGGACGACTGGGAGAACCCGACGCTGGGCGCATGGGGGCTCGGCTGGGAGGTGTGGCTGAACGGCATGGAGATCACGCAGTTCACCTATTTCCAGCAGGTCGGCAGCCTCGACTGCAACCCCATCACCGGCGAGATCACCTACGGCCTCGAGCGGATGTCGATGTACCTGCAGAACGTCGAGTCGGTGTTCGACCTCGCCTACACCGACACGATGCGATACCGCGACGTTTTCTTCCAGAACGAAGTCGAGCAGTCGCGCTACGCGCTCGACGAGTCCGACGCGACGAAGCTGTTCGCCCTGTTCGCGACCTGCGAGGGCGAGGCGAGGCGCCTGCTCGAGGCCAGGCTGCCGCTGCCCGGCTACGAGATGATCCTCAAGGCCGCGCACACGTTCAACCTGCTCGACGCGCGCGGCGCGATCTCGATCACCGAGCGCGCCGGCTACATCGGCCGCATCCGGGCGCTCTCGAGGCTCGTCGCGACCGCGTACGTCGAGTCGCGCGAGGCGGCGGGCTACCCGATGCTCGCCGAGCGCGACCGGGCGAGCCTGCCCGCGCAGTACGCGAAGGTGTCCGCATGAGCACGGCGACACTGCTGGTCGAGCTCTTCACCGAGGAGCTGCCCCCCAGGGCGCTGCGACGCCTCGGCGACGCGTTCGCGGAGTCGCTCTCGGGCGGCTTGCGCGATCGGGGGTTCCTGACCGGCGGATCGGCCGCGACGCCGTACGCGACGCCGCGGCGGCTCGCGGTGTCGGTGACGCACGTGCTTCCTGTCGCGCCCGACAAGGAGGTCGTCGACAAGCTCATGCCGGCCAAGGTCGCACGCGCCCCCGACGGCCAGCCGTCGGAAGCGCTGAAGAAGAAGCTCGCCGGCATCGGTCGCCCGCAACTCGCGACGGCCACGCTCGATGCGAGCGACGGGCCGGACCGCGTCTACGTCGCGTCCGACGGCAAGGCCGACTACGTGTACCTGCGGAGCCTGGCCAGGGGACAGACCCTCCTGCGCGGACTCCAGGAGGCGCTCGACGAGGCCATCGCGAAGCTCCCGATCCCGAAGGTGATGAGCTACCCGGGCCCCGCCGCGTACTGGAACGCCGAGAAGTTCGTGCGACCCGCGCACCGGCTCGTCGCGCTCCACGGCGCGGACGTCGTCCCGGTGACGGCGCTCGGCCTCGCCGCGGGACGCACGTCGGGCGGTCACCGGTTCCTCGGCCGCCGCGACGTCGAAATCGCGACCGCGGACGCCTGGGCGCCGACGCTCGAGGCCGAGGGCAAGGTGGTCCCGTCGTTCGACGCGCGCCGCGCGGCGATCGAGGCGGGGCTCGCGAAGGCCGCGCAGGGCGACCGCGCGATCGCGCCCGACGCATTGCTGGACGAGGTCACGTCGCTCGTCGAGTGGCCGGTCGTCTACGCCGGCACGTTCGACCCGGCGTTCCTGGCCGTGCCGCAGGAGTGCCTGATCCTGACGATGCAGCAGAACCAGAAGTACTTCGCGCTGACCGACGCCGCCGGCCGGATGCGCGCGCGGTTCCTGCTGGTGTCGAACCTCGCGACCGAGGATCCGGCCGCGATCGTCGCCGGAAACGAACGCGTGCTGCGCGCCCGCCTCGCCGATGCGAAGTTCTTCTACGACCAGGACCGCCGGCAGCGGCTCGACGCGAGGCTGCCGAAGCTCGCGTCGGTCGTCTACCACAACAAGCTCGGATCGCAGGGCGAGCGCGTCATGCGCCTGCGGGCGATCGCGCGGGCGATCGCGCCGGCCGTCGGCGCCGACCCGGTGCTGGCCGAACGCGCCGCCACGCTCGCGAAAGCCGATCTCGTCACCGACATGGTCGGCGAGTTCCCCGAGCTGCAGGGCACGATGGGCCGCTACTACGCGCTGCACGACGGCGAGCCGCCGGCCGTCGCCGACGCGGTCGCGCAGCACTACTGGCCGCGCTACGCGGGCGACGCGCTGCCCGAGGGACCCGTCGCGCAGGCGGTCTCGCTCGCCGACAAGCTCGAGACGCTCGCCGGGCTGTTCGGCCTCGGCCAGACGCCGACCGGCGACAAGGATCCCTTCGGGCTGCGCCGCGCGGCGCTGGGCGTCGTGCGCATCCTCGTCGAGCGGAAGCTCGCGCTTCCGCTCGCCGACGCGATCGCCGTGGCGTTCGGCACGTTCCACGCCGTCGGCGCCGTGAAGCCCGCGGCCGCGGAACTGGAGGGGTTCGTCCTCGACCGGCTGCGCGGCTACCTGCGCGAGCTGGGCGGCACCGCGAACCAGGTCGAGGCGCTGATCGCGCGGCAGCCGCCGACGCTCGCCTCGCTGCCCGAGCGACTCGCTGCCGTGCAGGCGTTCGAGGCGCTCCCCGAGGCGTCCGCGCTGGCCGCCGCGAACAAGCGCATCGCGAACATCCTCAGGAAGTCCGGTGCGGAAGCGGCGCCCGCAGTCGACCGCTCGCTGCTCGCGGACGGCGCCGAGCACGATCTCTACCTGGCGTTCCAGAAGCTCGACCCGGCCGTGGACGCGAGTTGCGCCGCGGGCGACTACGCGTCGGCGCTGAAGGCGCTGGCGACCGCGAAGCCGGTCGTCGACCGCTACTTCGACGACGTGATGGTGATGGCCGACGACGCGGCGGTGCGGGCCAACCGCCTCGCGCTGCTGTCCGGCGTATCCGGGACGATGAACCGGGTCGCCGACATCTCGAAGCTGTAGAGGGCCGGAGCCGATACCCGGACGCCACGCACACGCCCGGCACACCGACGCGTTTCGTCTCCGACCCCGCGGCGATGCGGGGCTCGCCACGGCCGTCCGACGGGGGCGCGGCACGGCGTCCCCGGCCCCAAGCTTCGCCGCAATCCCCGTTTTCTCGCTACAGTTACGCCCGTGGTCCAGTTCGCCAACGAAACCGTCGCCCAGACGCGCGCAGCGCGGCTCATCATCCTCGACCGCGACGGCGTGATCAATCACGACAGCGACCTGTTCATCAAGACGCCGGACGAGTGGCGCCCGATCCCGGGCAGCCTGGAGGCGATCGCGCGGCTTTCGCACGCGGGGTACCGCGTGGCGGTCTGCACCAACCAGTCGGGCATCGGACGAGGGCTGTTCGACATGGCGACGCTCAACGCGATCCACAACCGGATGCACCGCGCGCTCGCGCTGGCCGGCGGCCGCATCGACGCGGTGTTCTTCTGCCCGCACACCGCCGACGCCCGCTGCGACTGCCGCAAGCCCCTTCCCGCGATGCTGACCGAGGCGGGCCGCCGCTTCGGCGCCGACCTCTCGACGGTCCCCTGCATCGGCGACAGCCTGCGCGACCTGCAGGCCGCCGAGGCGGCCGGCGGCCAGCCGATGCTCGTGCTGACCGGCAAGGGCGAGAAGACGCTGCGCGACGGCAACTTCCCGTCCAGCACGACGATCTTCCCCGACCTCGCGTTCGCCGCTTCCGCCCTGCTCGCGCAGGACTGACCCACCCGTCCATGTCGACGATCCGCTCGCTCCTGTTCTTCGGCTGGCAGATGCTGGTCACGCCGATCTACGCGGCGGTGATGCTCGCGACGTTCTGGCTGCCGCGCGTCCCCCGCCACAGGATCGCCGCGCACTGGTGCCGCACCGTCGCGTACGGCGCGCGCTGGATCTGCGGCATCCGCTGGCGCGTCGAGGGCCTCGAGAACATCCCGTCGACGCCGCACGTCGTGATGGCGAAGCACAGCTCGACCTGGGAGACGCTGACGCTGGGGATGTACCTGCCCCCGCTCGCGTTCGTCGCGAAGAAGGAGCTGCTCAGGGTCCCGTTCTTCGGCTGGGGCTTCGCGCTCGCGTCGCCGATCACGATCGACCGCAAGGCCGGCCGCGACGCGATGGACCAGATCGCCGAGCAGGGCCGCGAGCGCTTCCGGCAGGGATTCTGGATCGTCGTCTATCCGGAAGGCACCCGCATCCGGGCGGGCACGCGCAGCAAGTACAAGACGGGGGGCGCGCGGCTCGCCCTCAAGCTGGACGTGCCGATCCTGCCGGTCGCGCACAACGCCGGGTGGCTGTGGCCCAAGGGCATCCTCGGCAAGCGTCCCGGCGAGATCACGATGGTGTTCGGCAAGCCGATCGCGACGCAGGGCAGGGATCCGGGCGAGCTGACCGCCGAGATCGAGCGATGGATCGAGAGCGAGGTCGCGAGGCTGGGCGCGCCGGCTTGACCGGCCGCCCGCCGGGCCGCGGCGACGTTGCGTCGTCCGCGCGGCGCATCACGCTCGCCGGCGAACCGGTCGACTACCGGCTGATCCGCGCGCGCCGCCGCACGATCGGCATGGCGGTCGACCTGGACGGCCTGACGGTGCGCGCGCCGCGCTGGGTCTCGCTGCGCGAGGTCGAGGAGGCGCTGACCGAACGCGCCGCGTGGATCGTGCGCACGCTCGCCGAGTGGCGCTCGCGCCAGCGCGACGTGCTCCCCCGCGAGTGGCGCACGGGGGCGCCGATCCTCTACCAGGGCGCGGAGCTCAGGCTCGCCGTGTTCCCGTCGCGTTCGATGGCCGTGCGCGCCGATCTCTTCGACCTCACCGTGCTGCACCCGACCGCGCAGGACGAGCGCGCCGTCGCCGACACCGTCGCCCGGTGGCTGCGCGACGAGGCTGCGCAGCGCGTCCTGCCGCGCGTCGCGCGCTACGCCCGCATCGTCACCGATGCGGTCCCGCCGGTGCGGCTGTCGAACGCGCGCAGCGAATGGGGAAGCTGCAACCACAGGGGCGAGATCCGCCTCAACTGGCGGCTGATCCAGCTGCCGCCCGCGCTCGCCGACTACGTCGTCGCCCACGAGGTCGCGCACCTCGTCGAGCTCAATCACTCGCGCCGCTTCTGGTCGCTGGTCGAGTCGCTGATGCCTGGGCACGACGCGCACCGGCGCGCGCTCGAGGACTGGACCGCGCTGCTCGCCGCCTGAAGGCGCCTGCGGGACCGGCGTCAGCCGGACGCGGCGAGGTCGTGGAATGCGACCGCGAGGCCCGCCTGCTCGCGCAGGATCGCCGCGAGAGAGACCCCCAGTTCGCCGCCGCCGCGGCTGTCGCGCCAGCGTCCGCCGTCGGCGCGGAAGTGGAAACCGCCGCGCCGCGCCGCGACCCAGATCTCGCGGTTCGGCGCGTGCCGGTTCACGATGACCTTGCTGCCGTCCTCGCAGGCGATCTCGAGGATCCCGTCGACGAGACTCCAGTCGAGGTCCGCGTCGGAGTCCTCGAGCGCCCGGTCGAGCGCCGTGCCGATCGCGGCGAGCGTCGCGTCCGCCGCGGCGAGAAAGTCCGATTCCGTGGTCACGACGCGCTGCGGATCGGGAGAAAGGTGCGTGTTACCATCGCCGCCGATGTTACGTGATTTTCGCCGCGCTTCGCGCACGACGCGCCGTCTCTCGGCGCTGATCGCGGTGCCGCTCGCCGCCGCCGCGATTTCCGCGTGCGGCATCAAGGGCCCGCTCAAGCGTCCCGATGCCGCACCGGCGGCGACGCCGCCCGCGGCCGTCGCGCCGCCGGCCGGCGACGCCGAGCCGTCCGCCCCCAGGTCCCGATGAGCGCCGCAGGGCCGCCGGAGGGTGCTCGTCCGCTCCGCCGGGAGGACGTGCGCGGCGCCGCGTCGGCGCCGAGCGCGGAGGAGGCTTGGCGAAGCGCATTCGAGCTCCGCGACGGCGAGCTCTACGCCGAGGGCGTCCCCCTCGCGACGATCGCCGAGCGCTACGGGACGCCCTGCTACGTCTACTCGCGCGCGGCGCTCGAGGGCGCGTGGCGGTCGCTCGATGCCGCGCTGGCGGGGGTCCCGCACCTCCTGTGCTACGCGATGAAGGCGAACGCCAACCTCGCGGTGCTCGACGTCTTCGCCCGCCTCGGCAGCGGCTTCGACATCGTCTCCGGCGGCGAGCTCGCGAGGGTCGTGGCGGCGGGCGGCGATCCGGGGAGGACGGTGTTCTCCGGCGTCGGCAAGTCCGCCGCCGAGATGCGCCAGGCGCTCGA
Source organism: Pseudomonadota bacterium (assembly GCA_022709775.1). Next base: position 9,502 of record JAKLIE010000004.1, on the reverse strand, counting down.
CGCCGGCATCCTGTGCTTCAACGTCGAATCGGCCGCCGAGCTCGAGCGCCTCGACGCGGTGGCGCGCGAGCGCGGCCGCGTCGCGCCGGTGAGCTTCCGCGTGAACCCCGACGTCGATCCGAAGACCCATCCGTACATCTCGACGGGGCTCAAGGAGAGCAAGTTCGGCATCGCCTACGGCGACGCGCTGCCGCTCTACCGCCGGGCGCGCGCCATGCCGGGGATCGCGATCCGCGGCATCGACATCCACATCGGCTCGCAGATCACCGATCTCGCACCCTACCGGGAGGCCGCGCGCAAGGTGCTCGACCTCGTCGACCGGCTCGCGGGCGAAGGCATCCGCCTCGAGCACGTCGACCTCGGCGGCGGGCTCGGCATCCGCTACCGGGACGAGACGCCGCTGCCGGTCGACGAGTACGCGGCGATGCTGCGCGGGCTGTTCGAGGGCCGCGCCGAGAAGCTCGTGCTGGAGCCGGGACGCTGGCTCGTCGCCGACGCCGGCGTGCTCCTCACGCGGGTCGAATACCTGAAGCCGGGGCCCGCGAAGCACTTCGCGATCGTCGACGCGGCGATGAACGACCTGCTGCGCCCGGCGCTCTACGACGCGTGGCACGGCGTCGATCCGGTGCGTCCGCGGGCCGGTCCCGGGTCGCGCTGGGAGATCGTCGGGCCGGTCTGCGAGAGCGCCGACTTCCTCGCGCACGACCGCGTGCTCGACCTCGAACCGGGCGATCTGCTCGCCATCCGCACGGCCGGCGCGTACGCGATGGCGATGAGCTCGAATTACAACGCCCGTCCGCGGGCGGCCGAAGTGATGGTCGACGGCGATCGCGCGCACCTCGTGCGCCGGCGCGAAACCGCGTCCGAACTCCACGCCGCGGAATCGACGCTGGCGCGTTGACCGCGACCGAAATCGCGCCCGGACCGCGTGTGCGAATCCGCAACAATCGCGTATCGGCGACTTTTCCGTGCGGCTCAAATCTTGCAAATCGTTGAAACTTGTCTAGAATGCAGGCAGCAGGTGCCAATGGTTTTGTCAAGTGGTCCGTGAATCGGACGACGCCTGCGAAGGAGCACCACATAACATCCAGCAACTCAGACAGGAGAACGAAATGTTGGCTGACATGATGTCGATGATGGCGCCGGCGGCTGCGGCCCCCGCGCCGAAGAAACGCAAGGCGACGAAGCGCAAGGCCGCCAAGAAGGCGACCAAGAAGAAGGCCGCCCCGAAGCGCAAGGCCGCCAAGAAGGCGACCAAGAAGAAGGCCGCCAAGAAGACCACCAAGCGCAAGGCCGCGAAGAAGGCGACCAAGAAGAAGGCCGCCCCGAAGCGCAAGGCCACCAAGCGCAAGGCCGCGAAGAAGGCGAGCAAGAAGAAGGCCGCCGCGAAGCGCAAGGCCACCAAGCGCAAGGCCGCCAAGAAGAAGTAGGCGCGAGCGGCCACAGGGTCCGCCGCAAGACTGCAGCGGACGGTAAACGGGCGGCGCGGATGCGTCGCCCGTTTCGTTTCGGGGGGGCGGAAACCGGGCCGCTGCGCGCGGCGATCAGCGGCGCGGCTTGCGTGCCATCGCCGCGCCGCGGCCCGACGAGGTGCCTCCGGAGGCGCCTGCGCCGCCGACCGGGAGCGTGCCCGAGACGCGCTTCGGCGGCGCGGCCGGCGCCTTCTTCGGACGCTTGCCGCCGGTGACGACGTCGCTGGTGACTCGCAGCCGCTGCCCCACCTTCACCACGTTCTGCGTCATCCCGTTCCAGCGCCGCAGGTCCTCGGCCGCGACGCCGTAGCGGCGCGCGATCACGGCGACCGTCTCGCCGTGGCGGACCGTGTGGTAGAAGGTCCGCCCGGACGGCACGGTGGTGAACACCGTGTTGACCACCGACTCCACCGTCGCGTCCGACGGCCTCTGCGCGGGCACGAGCAGCGCATGTCCGGCAGGCAGCGTCGACCGCGTGCCGAGCCCGTTTACGGCGCGCAGCGTTTCGACCGGAAGCCCGAACTTCGCAGCCACCTGCGCGGCGGACTCCCCCGGCTTCGTCCGGTAGGCCTGCCAGGTCACGAGCGGCTGCTCGTTGAGCTCGAGCTTCGCGGCGAACATCTCGGCCCGGTCGATCGGCAGCAGGATCGTCTGCTCGTCGGCACCGGCGATGACCGGGCGGTTGTGCTGCGGATTGAGCGTCAGGAACTCGTCGACCGAAAGCTCGGCGAGCTCGGCCGCCACCTTCACGTCCACCGGGCGCGTCGTCTTGACGAGGGCGAAGTAAGGCGAGTCGGGAATCTCGGCGAGCACGAGGCCGTACTTCTCCGGGTCGCGCACGAGGTTCTTCACCGCCTGGAGCTTGGGCAGGTAGTTTCGCGTTTCCGCGGGCATCGGGAGCGACGCATAGTCGCCGGGCTTGCCCCTGGCCCGGTTCTTCGCGATCGCGCGCGCGACGTTGCCCTCGCCCCAGTTGTATCCGGCGAGCGCGAGCTGCCAGTCGCCGAAGTCGCCGTAGAGCTTCTGCAGGTACTCGAGCGCGGAGTCGGTCGCGGCGACGACGTCGCGACGCGAATCCAGCCAGAACGTCTGCGCCAGGCCGTAGTGCTTGCCGGTCGACGGCATGAACTGCCAGATGCCGGCCGCGCGGGCACTCGATATCGCATTCGGGTTCATCGCGCTCTCGATCATCGGCAGGAGCGCGAGGTCGAGGGGCATGCGGCGATCGTCGAGCTCGGCGACGATGTGGTAGAGGTAGCGCCGGCTGCGGTCGACGATGCGCGCGACGTAGTCGGGCCGGTCCGAGTAGTACTGCTCCCACTTCGCGACGAGCGGATCGTCGACGAGGTCGGGGATCCCGTAGCCCTTGGCGATGCGCACCCAGAGGTTGGCGGCGGACGGCGGCAGCGGCTCGAGCTCGGCGCCCGCCGCCGCCGGGAACGGGTCGGGGGCGCGGACGACCGGCGCGGGAGCGACGGCGAGGGCGGGCGCGGGCCGCGGCGGCGGCAACGGCGGGGGCAGGGACTCGGCCGGCCGCTCGGGCGGCGTCGCGCACCCCGCGATCCCGATGGCAAGCAATACAATGGCAAGTCCTCGTCGCAACGTCGTCTCCGGTGAAGCCGATGCCCGGAAACCCGCTACCGATGCGCGTGGGCGGGCCCGCGTGCCCGCGATGGTAGGCGGAGGGGAACGGCGGCGCAACCCGCCTTCGTCCGACGTCAGAACGCGTTCTTCCATTCGCGCAGCGCGCCGAACACCGCGGCGTCGCCGGCGAGCTTCCGATCCGCGCGCGCCTCGGCGATCGCGCGAACCTGCGGCTCGGCGACGCGCAGGAACGGATTGGTCCTCCGCTCCTCCGCGATCGTCGACGGCAGCGTCGGCAGGCCGCGCTCGCGCTTCGCCTGCTCCCGCCCGACCCGATCGGCGATCGCCCGGTTCGCCGGTTCGACCGCCCCGGCGAAGCGAAGGTTCGCCAGCGTGTACTCGTGGGCGCAGAACACGCGCGTCTCGCCCGGCAGCGCCGCGAGCGCGGACAGCGATGCCCACATCTGATCCGCCGTGCCCTCGAACAGGCGCCCGCAACCCCCGGCGAAGAGCGTGTCGCCGCAAAACAGGACCGGCGAGCCCCAGCCGGCGTCGCGTCCGACGAACGCGACGTGGCCCGCCGTGTGGCCCGGGACGTCGACCACCTCGAGCGGCAGACCGATGCCCGGCACGTCGAAGCGGTCGCCGTCGCCGACCGCCAGCGTGCGCCCGGGGATCGCTTCGCGCGCGGGGCCGATCACCGGCACGCTCCGGCCGCGCAGCAGGTCGGCGATGCCGCCGGTGTGGTCCGGGTGGTGGTGGGTGACGAGGATCGCGGACAGCGTCGCCCCCTCGCGTGCCAGGTACTCGGCGACGGGCTCGTCGTCGCCCGGGTCGACGACGACGACGCGCTCGCCGGCGCGGATCGCCCACACGTAGTTGTCGCTGAACGCCTCCAACGGGATAATCGAGACCATGGACGCATCTTCGGAGGGCGCGCCGGGCATGTCAACGACGCTCGCCGAGTGGTTCGCGACGCCGCTCGGCCGCTACCTGCGCGAGCGCGAGCAGGCGTACTTCGACCAGACGGTCGCCGACATCTTCGGCTACTACGCGCTGCAGATCGGGCTGCCCGAGCATCCGACGCTTTCCCAGTGCCGGATGCCTTCGCGCTGGACGCTCGATTACGACCCGCCGGCCGAGCTCGTCGCCGATCCTCACGCGCTTCCGCTCGCCGAGAACACGGTCGACCTCGTCGTGATGCCCCACGCGCTCGAGTTCACCGACGATCCTCACCTGATGCTGCGGGAGGCCTGGCGCGTGCTCCGCCCCGAGGGACAGATCGTCCTCGCCGGCTTCAACCCGTTCTCGCTCTACGGCGTGAAGCGCTATTTCGGGCGCGAGCAGACGCCGCCCTGGAACGGCAGCTTCATCGGGCTGTGGCGCCTCAAGGACTGGCTCGCGCTGCTCGGGTTCGACGTGATAGGCGGCCGGCTCGACGGCTACGCGCCGCCGTTCGCGAGCGAGCGCTGGCTCAAGCGGTTCGCGTTCTTCGAGAGGGCCGGCGACCGTTGGTGGCCCATCGCCGGCGGCGTCTATTTCCTGCGCGCGACGAAGAAGGTCGCGGGCATGCGCGTGATCGCGCCGGCGTGGGAGCGCCGCGAACGCCGCAAGAAGGCGCTCGCCCCGGCCGCGCGGGCGAAGGAAGGCCTCACCGCAGCGGGACGGCACGGCGAATGAGCGGCGCCGCGACCGGGCGCGCCCGCCGGGGGGCGGCCGCATGAGCGTGGTGGTCGTGTATACCGACGGGGCCTGCAAGGGCAACCCGGGGCCGGGCGGCTGGGGCGCGCTGCTCGTCGCGGGGGACCGGGAGAGGGAGCTCTTCGGCGGCGAGCCCGCGACGACCAACAACCGCATGGAGCTCACGGCGGTGATCCGCGCGCTCGAGGCGCTGAAGGCGCCCTCCGAGGTCGAGATCCACACCGATTCCCAGTACGTCAAGAACGGGATCGAGACGTGGATCCACGGCTGGAAGCGCAACGGCTGGAAGACCGCGGACCGCAAGCCGGTGAAGAACGCCGAGCTCTGGCGCGAGCTCGAGGGTCTCGCGAACCGCCACCGCATCAAGTGGTACTGGGTGCGCGGCCACGCGGACAACGAAGGCAACCTGCGGGCGGACGCGCTCGCGAATCGCGGCGTGCCGGGCCGGTAGCGCCGGACGTCCGGGGCGGTTGCGCCTCCCGGGCCGGCGCGGACCGGCGACCGCTATTTCCGGATGAACTCCCCGCTCTCGCAGCCGACGCGGCGGAACGGATAGGTCACCTTGTGATCCTTCCCCTGCGCCTGGCCGGCGACTTCGACGTAGAGCCATCCCCCGCCGCCGCGCCGGTAGGTGAGGGACGTCGGGAACTCCGTCCCGCCGCGCTGGAACGTGAAGATCTCGTCGCTCCCGTCGCGCTTGGTCGACGCGAGCTTGAACGCGGACTCGGCCTTGCCCATCGACGTCGTCACGTAATAGACGCCGTCCGCCCTGGGCTCGAGGCGCAGGTACTCGAAGCTGATCGTGCGCTCGGGCAGCGCGTTTCGGCTGACGCCGACCATCACGTTGCCGCGCAGCGGGTGCCAGAACTCGCGGAACTCGCGCTTGTTGACCTCGCCCCTCCAGCACCCCGACAGCCAGGCCAGCGGCGCCAGCGGCCCGGTCGGCGCGAGTTCCCCGGGCGAGGCGTCCTTCGAGGCGGCCTTCGGCGCGTCCTTCGCGGGCGCGGCCGCATCCGCGGGTACGGGGGCGGCTGCGCCGGCGGACGCATCCTTTGCCGCAGGGGCGGCGTCCTTCGCTTCCGCGGCGGGCGTCGGCCGGACGTCGGGCACGGCGGGCACCTGCGCGAACGCGACGAGCGGAAGCAGCAACGCGACGGGCAGCAGGCGCGCGGCGCGGGCGGCAGGGGAGTTCGGATCGAGGGTCATGGTCATTGCGTCCGCGCGAGCGGCAGGTTCAGGAGCAGGTTCTGGGGCTTGAGCCTCAAGCGGCGGCGCTCGTCGATCGCCATCGCGAGATAGACCGGGCGTCCGGCGATCGCCGGGCGCATGTCGGCGGGGTTTGCGAAATCCAGCCGGAACAGCGCGACGAGGCGCCCCATTCGGGCATCGTCGACGTCGACACGATTGTACAGGTCGTTCAGGATCGACGACGCCTCGGCGTCCAGGCCCACGTGCCACACCCACCGGTCGTCCTCGATGCGCCGCTGCGGGCCGATCCGAACCTCGATGCCGAGGAAATGGCGCACCCAGCGCTCGAGCACGCGGCAGAGCGCGTCGAGCGCGGGCTGCCCGCGGTTCAGGCTGACCGACGCGTCGTGACGCCCGTCGCGCTCCCAGTATTCGTCCGCATTCTCCCGCGTGAGCACGTCGAGATCGATGGTTCGCATCGGAGTCCGGTTCGACGCGAGAAGCTCGCCGAGGTTCCCGAAACCGCCGGTCGTCGCGTAGAGCTCGACCGTTGCCTCGTCCGCCGCCATCACGGCGCCATCCTCCAGCACGGCCACCGTCTGCGGCCGGAACAGCATCTCGGCGGCGCGCGCCTCGAACGGATCCGCGCGGTCACCCAGGATGTGCCGCAGCAGCACCTGCGTGAGCTCGTGCACGAACGTCGGCGGCACGTCGACGCCGTCGCCCTGGAACAGCCGCAGGTAGGCGGACTCGAGCGAAGGCGCGGCCACGAGCCGGTCCCGGTAGCGCAGCCACACGCGGTAGTTCTCGCGGGCGTCCTCGTCGCGGACCGCCGCGAGCTCGCGCTCAGCGACGGATCGGCGCGGCGCGGCGACCAGCGCGTCGTGCAGCGCGAGCTCCGCGTCGCAGGACTCCGGCACCGGCGCGAGTTCCGGGCGCAGCAGATGGATGCGCAGGAACGCGTCGGTGACCGTCAGCCGGCCGTCGGCGCCCACCGTCAGATGTCGGTAGCCGCACGACGGCCAGAAGTCGCGCGTCGAGGTCGGTGCGGGAACTCCCATGCGGACGGTCGCCCTCGCGGTGCGCCCTCAGCCGCCGAGCATCGCCTTCTTGAGGTCGGCCTGCACCGGTGCGTCGCCCAGCCAGATCCTGAGCAGCGCCTGGTTGAACGCCTCGCCCGGAATCGTGCCCTTCGCCGCGCCGTTGACCGCCACCTTCGTACCGCCGTCGACGAAGTCCAGCGTCACGACTTCCCTTTCCTTGACCTGGCCGAGCGCCTTGCCGATCGCGCTCAACTGGTCGATTCCGGCCTTGACCGCGGCGAACTCCGCGGCCGTGGTGTTCGCTTTGATGCCGTCGACGAGCGCCTCGACGAACTCCTCCGCCGACACGTCGCGCATCAGCGTGAGCTGGACCCGTCGCGGCGCCTTCTCCAGCACGGCCGCCAGACTGCCGGCCTTCGCGGGAACGTACAGCCCCGCGACGTAGACCTTGAAGAACACCTTGGTGCGCAGGCCCGCGCCGTTCAGCACGAGGTCCTGCCCGCCCACGCTCGCCTTGTCGTCGACCCGGACGCCGGCCACCTCGACCGCCGTCGCCGCCGCGCTCCACGCCAGCACGCCCGCCACCACCCACGTCGTCATCGCGCGCATCGTCGTCCCCTCCCTCGGTTCACACCCGTTCGAAGATGCCCGCGGCACCCATGCCGGTGCCCACGCACATCGTGACCATTCCGTAGCGGCCGCCGCGGCGCTCGAGCCCGTGCACGATCGTCGCCGTCCGGATCGCGCCGGTCGCGCCCAGCGGATGCCCGAGCGCGATCGCGCCGCCCAGCGGATTGACCTTCGCGGGGTCGAGGCCCAGGTCGCGCACGACCGCGAGGCTCTGCGCCGCGAACGCCTCGTTGAGCTCGATCCAGTCGAGGTCCTGCTCGCGGACGCCCGTCGTCTTCAACACCTTCGGGATCGCCGCGATCGGGCCGACGCCCATGATCTCGGGCGCGACGCCCGAGACCGCGAAGCCGGCGAACCGCGCCAGCGGCTTCAATCCGTGCACGCGGACCGCCGCCCCGGAGGCGACGACGACGGCACCCGCGCCGTCCGACATCTGCGAGCTGTTGCCCGCCGTCACCGACCCCTTCGCGGCGAACACGGGCCGAAGCTTCGCGAGCCCCTCGGCCGTCGTGTCGGCGCGCGGACCTTCGTCGCGCGCGACCGTCTTCTCCCGCACCGCGACGCGCGAAGCCCCGGTGTCCGGGACGTGCTCCTTCACGAGGAACGGCGCGATCTCGGCGTCGAACTCGCCCGCGGCCTGCGCCGCGAGCGCGCGGCGGTGCGACTCCAGCGCGAACGCGTCCTGGTCCTCGCGCGACACCTTCCAGCGCTCGGCGACCTTCTCGGCGGTGAGACCCATGCCGTAGGCGATGCCGACGTTCTCGTCGCGCGCGAACACCTCCGCGTTGAGCGACAGGCGTCCCAGCATCGGAATCATGCTCATGCTCTCGACGCCCGCCGCGATCATCAGGTCGGCCTCGCCGGTGCGGATGCGGTCGGCGGCGATGGACACCGCGTTCAGGCCGGACGAACAGAATCGGTTCACCGTCATCCCGGCGACCGTGTTCGGCAGGCCGGCGAGCAGCACGCCTATCCGCGCGACGTTCATCCCCTGCTCGTACTCGGGCATCGCGCAGCCGACGATCACGTCGTCGATCGCCGCGGGATCGATCGACGGTGCGCGCGCGAGCACGCTCGAGAGCGCGTGCGCGAGCAGCGAGTCGGGCCGCGTCGTGCGGAACGCGCCGCGCGGGGCCTTGCCGACCGGCGTTCGCACCGCGGCGACGATGTAGGCGTCATTCAGCGTACGGGTCATCGTCGAATCCTCAGTTTCGCAGCGGCTTGCCCGTCGCCAGCGTGTGCGCGATGCGGGCCTGCGTGCGCGGGTCCTGCGCGAGCGCCATGAATTCCCGCCGCTCGAGGTCGACGAGCCAGCGCTCGTCGACGGTCGAGCCGGCGTCGACGTCGCCTCCGCACAGCACGCGCGCGATCGCGAGCGCCACCTCGAAGTCGTAGCTCGTGACGAAGCCGCCCTCGCGCATGTTGACGAGCATCATCTCGAGCGTCGCGATGCCGGTGCGGCCGGCGACCGGGATGCCCACCGGCGCGAGCGGCGGCCGGTAGCCCGCGTCGGCCATCGAGCGCGCCTGCCCGATCGCGACGTGGAGGATCTCGTGCGGATGCATGACGACGAGGTCGGATTCCCTGAGGTAGCCGAGCGCCTTCGCCTCGAGCGCGCTCTTGCCCACCGTCGCCATCGCGATCGTCTGGAAAGCGGCGCGCAGGAACGGGAAGTGGTCGGCCTGCCCGCCGGTCGGCCCCAGCTTCACCGCCTCCGCGGCGCGCACCGCGAACTCCTTCGTGCCGCCGCCGCCGGGAAGCAGGCCCACGCCGGCCTCGACCAGCCCGACGTAGGACTCGAGCGTCGCGACCGCGCGGTCGCAGTGCATGATGAACTCGCACGACCCGCCGAGCGCCATGCCCCGCACGGCCGCGACGGTCGGG
>JAKLIE010000399.1 GCA_022709775.1 Pseudomonadota bacterium | reverse complement strand
TCGCTCGCGGTGGCCGCGATGTCCGCCATGGCGCAGGACTGGCCGACGAAGTCGATCCGGATGATCGTGCCCTATCCGCCGGGCGGCGGGACCGACATCGTCGCGCGCATCGTCAACGAGAAGCTCTCGCCCGAGCTGGGCCAGCCGATCGTCGTCGACAACAAGGGGGGCGCGGGGGGAAGCGTCGGCACCGAGCTCGCCGCGAAGGCGCCTTCGGACGGGTACACGGTGCTGATGACGCTGTCGTCGCACACGATCAACCCGAAGCTCTACGCGAAGCTCGCCTACGACGTGGAGCGCGACTTCATTCCGGTGAGCCTCGCGGCGATGATCCCGCAGATCGTCGTCGCGCACCCGTCGGTGCCCGCGAGCAACGTCCAGGAGCTCATCGCGCTCCTGAAGGCGAACCCGGGCAAGTACAACTACGCGTCGGTCGGCATCGGCTCCCCGGGGCACATCGCGGGCGAGCTGTTCAAGCTGAAGACGGGCGTCCAGATGACGCACGTGCCCTACAAGGGCGGCGGACCGGCGGTCACCGACACGATCGGGGGCCAGGTCCAGCTCCTCTTCGTCTCGATGCCTGCGGCGTGGCAGCACGTGAAGGGCGGCCGCCTGAAGGCGCTCGCGGTGACCAGCGCGAAGCGCAGCATCGCGGCGCCGGACCTGCCGACGATCGCCGAGCAGGGTGTGCCGGAGGTCGTCGTCGACTCCTGGTACGGGCTGCTCGTGCCGGCGAAGACGCCGGCGCCCGTCGTCGCGAAGCTCAACGCGGCGATGGTCAAGGTGCTGCAGACGCCCGACGTGCGCGAGAAGCTCCTCGCGCAGGGCGCGGAAGCAGCGTCGTCGTCGTCCGCCGACTTCGACGCGCTCATCCGCGAGGAGCTGAAGAAGTGGGACTACGTGATCCGCGAAGCCAAGATCACACCGGAATGAGCGCGCGGGGGTCCACCGGCGGCTCGGACGCATCGCGCGTGCGCGACGACGTCGGGGCCCTCGTCGCCCGCGCGCGCGCGGCGCAGCGGACGATCGACGGCTGCGACCAGGCGCGCGCCGACGAGCTCGCCGTCGCGGCGGCGTGGGCGATCGTCGAGCCGTCGCGCAATCGCGCGCTCGCCGAGCTGGCGGTGCGCGACACCGGCATGGGCGACGTCGCCGACAAGGTCGCCAAGAACCGGCGCAAGACGATGGGCCTCCTGCGCGACCTCGCGGGGATCCGCACCGCCGGCGTCATCGCCGAGGACCGCGAGCGGGGCCTGGTCGAGATCGCGCGGCCGGCGGGCGTCGTCGCCGCGATCACGCCGTCGACCAACCCGGGCGCCACGCCGGCGAACAACATCGTCAACGCACTGAAGGCGCGCAACGCGATCGTGCTCGCCCCGTCGCCGAAGGGCGCGTCGACGCTCGCGCGGCTGATCGACTACGTGCACGCCGAGCTCGACCGCATCGGCGCGCCGCGCGACCTCGTGCAGATGCTGCCGATGCCGGTGTCTCGCGAGCACACGCGGGAGCTGATGCGCCAGGCCGATCTCGTCGTGGCCACCGGATCGCAGAACAACGTGCGCGCCGCCTACGCGAGCGGCACGCCCGCGCTCGGCGTGGGCGCCGGCAACGTGGCGGTCATCGTCGACGAGTCGGCGGACGTTGCAGACGCAGCCGCCAAGATCGCGCGGTCGAAGACGTTCGACAACGCGACCTCCTGCTCTTCGGAGAACAGCGTGATCGCGCTCGAGGCGGTGGCGGAGCCGCTCCGCTCCGAGCTTGCGAAGCACGGCGGGGTGACGCTCACGCGGGACGAGTCGGCGCGGCTCGAGCGGGCGATGTTCCCGGACGGCAAGCTCGCGCCGGCGTTCGTCGCGCAGTCGGCGCCGGCGATCGCAGCGCTGGCCGGGCTCGGGCGCGACGCGTGCCGGACGGCGCGGTTCCTCGTCGTCGACGTCGACGCCGTGGGACCGGAAACGCCGTTTTCGGGCGAGAAGCTCTCGCCGGTGCTCGCGTTCTACCGCGCGGCGGACTTCGACGCCGCCGCCGCGCGCGCGGCCGAGCTCCTTCGCTACCAGGGCGCCGGCCACTCGGTCGGACTGCACACGCGCCTGCCCGGGCGCGCGACGGGACTGGGCCTCACGCTTCCGGTGTGCCGCGTGATCGTCAACCAGGCGCATTGCTTCGCCACCGGCGGCGCCTACGACAACGCGCTGCCGTTCTCGCTGTCGATGGGCTGCGGCACCTGGGGCGGCAACAGCTTTTCGGACAACCTCGGCGTCCGCCACTTCATGAACGTCACGCGGGTCGTCCACCCGCTCGCGCCCGGGCGCGTTCGCGAGCCCACCGAGGACGAGCTCTTCGGCGACTACCGGCGCCGCTACGACGTCTGATGACATCCCCCCGAAGCTCGCTTCGCGAGCCTCCCCCCGGGGGCGGCCCGTCGGTCGCCGGTGACACCCCCCCGACGCTCGCCTTGCGAGCCGCCCCCCAGGGCGCACGGCGACCTCGGGGCGGCCCGTCGGTCGCCGGTGACACCCCCCCGACGCTCGCCTTGCGAGCCGCCCCCCAAGGGGCACGGCGACCTCGGGGCGGCCCGTCGGTCGCCGGTGACACCCCCCCGACGCTCGCCTTGCGAGCCGCCCCCCAGGGGGCACGGCGACCTCGGGACGGCCCGTCGGTCGCCGCGTCGCCTCCGCGCGCGACATAGCGTGGACGCCAACGTGGACTTCCGCGCGGTGCTCGAGGCGCGGGCCGCCGACGCGCCCGATGCGCCGTTCCTCTGCGCGCCCGAGTCGGGCGAGGTGCTCTCGTACGGCGCGCTGAAGTCGACCGCCGACGCGCTCG
>JAKLIE010000398.1 GCA_022709775.1 Pseudomonadota bacterium | reverse complement strand
GGAGCGCTCGTCCGCCTCGTGCGGGACGTGCCGTGCAAGTTCAACCTGATCCCGTTCAACCCGTTCCCGGGCGCCGAATTCACGGTGAGCCCGCGCGAGCGCATCCTCGCATTCCAGCGCCGGCTCATGGACGCGGGCATCGTGACGACGATCCGCAAGACGCGCGGCGAGGACATCGACGCCGCGTGCGGCCAGCTCGCCGGCCGCGTGAAGAACCGGGTGATCCGCCCGCTCGCGACGCGCGTGGTCGCGGCGCGCTCCCACTGACCGATGACGCGAAGCCGACGACCCATGCGCCTCCTCCCGTTCGCCGCCGCGCTCGCGGTCGCGCTTCTCGCCGGCTGCGAATCCAAGCCGCTCAAGCAGGAGCTGCCGCAGCAGCAGCCGCAGCAGATGCCGCTGATCAAGCAGGAGGAAGCGACCCCCCGGTACAAGGCCGAGCTCCGCACGGAGCTCGCCGCCGGCTACTTCGGGCGCAGCCAGTACGACGTCGCGCTGGAGGAGCTCGGCGAGGCGATCAAGTTCGATCCGACCTATCCGCAGATCTACAACGTCTACGGCCTCGTCTACGCGGAGCTCGGCGACGAGAGGAAGGCCGAGGAGAACTTCCGCCGCGGCCTCGACCTCGCGCCGACGGATTCCGAGATCCGCCACAACTGGGGCTGGTACCTGTGCACGCACGGCAAGCCGCGCGAGTCGATCGCCGAATTCGAGACCGCGCTGCGCAACCCGCTGTACCGCGCGCCCGAGTCCGCGCTGGTCAATGCGGGCAAGTGCGCCGCGCAGGCGGGCGACCTCGCGGCCGCCGACCAGTACTTCCGGCGCGCGCTCGCGCTCAAGCCGGGCAACCCGGTCGCCGCGTACAACCTCGCGCTGCTGTCCTACCGTGGCGGCCGTCTCGACGACGCGCGCGCGCTGATGCGGTTCGTGATGGCGCAGAACCCGCCGAGCCCCGAGGGGCTCTACCTCGGGATGTGCATCGAGCGCCGGCTGAAGGACCGCCAGTCCGAGGAGTCGTACGTCACTCAGCTGAAGAACCGCTACCCGAACAGCGCCGAGACGCGCGCGATCGCCACCGGAGAGTGCGAGTGACGGACAGCGCGTCGCTCGAGGGATCCGGCCCGGACGCCGCCGGCGTGGACGCCTCGGCGACGCCCGCGACCGCGGGCGTGATCCTCGCGCAGGCGCGCGAGGCGGCGGGGCTGTCGGTCGAGGACGTCGCGCTCCAGCTCAAGCTCGCGCCGCGCCAGGTCGCCGCGATCGAGCGGGAAGACTTCGCCAGCCTGCCCGGCCGCACGTTCGTGCGCGGCTTCGTGCGCAACTACGCCCGCCTCCTCAAACTCGACGTCGACGCGACTCTCGCCGCGCTCCCGGCCGACGGTGCGGCTGCGCTCGACCGGCCCTCGCTTGCCGCGACCACGCGCGCGATCGGGGAGCTCCCGAGCGAGCGGGCCGCCCGCCCGGGCGTGGCGAAATGGGCGATACCGCTCGTGCTGATCGCGATCGTCGCGGTCGCCGCGATCTACGAGTTTTCGCGCCCGCCCTCGCCCGCCCCTGCCTCCACGGCGCCCGCCGTCGTTCACGCGCCCCCGCCGGCTGCCGAGCCGGCGCCGCCGTCCCCGACGCCCGCGACGGCGACCGAAGTGCAGACCGGCAGCGCGCCGCCGGCGCTTCCCGCGAGCACGAGCACGACGCCGTTGCCCAATCCTGTGGCGACCGGGAGCACCGCGCCTGCGGTCGCGACCGCCTCTCCGCCCCCCGTTGCCCAGGGCGCACCGAACCATCTGGATGTGCGATTCCACGGCACGTCCTGGATCGAGGTCCGCGACCGGTCGGGCAGCGTAGTGCTGTCGATGACCGGCAACGACGGCGCGTCCCGCGAACTCACGGTCGCGCCGCCGGGCGAGATCACGGTGGGCAACGTCGCCGCCGTCGAGGCCTCGTGGCGCGGCCGCAGGCTCGACCTCGCGGCGCAGGCGAAGCAGAACGTCGCCCGCGCGCGACTGGATTGACCATGCCGCACCCCGCAACGCTGCGCCGCCCCGAGCGACGCGCCGGTGAGACACGATGAGCTCGAGTTCCGCTTCCCCGCCGGCCGCGCGCTCCAGGATCGCGCCGCTGCAGGCCGTCCGCGGCATGAACGACGTGCTGCCCGACGAAGCCGCGCTGTGGCAGCGCCTCGAGGACGCCGCGCGTGTCGTGTTCTCGCTCTACGGCTACCGCAACCTGCGCGTGCCGATGGTCGAGCCGACCGCGCTGTTCGTGCGCGGGATCGGCGAGCACACCGACGTCGTCGAGAAGGAGATGTACACGTTCGACGACCGCCTGTCGGGCGAGAGCCTGACGCTGCGGCCCGAGGCGACGGCGGGCATCGTGCGCGCCGCCATCGAGCACAGCCTCTGCTACGAGCGGCCGCAGCGCGTGTGGCTCGCCGGCCCGATGTTCCGGCACGAGCGCCCGCAGAAGGGACGCTACCGCCAGTTCCACCAGTTCGACGTCGAGGCGCTCGGCTTTTCCGGACCCGACGTCGACGCCGAGCAGATCGTCATGCTCGCGCGACTGTGGCGCGAGCTCGGCGTCGCCGACGGCATCCGGCTCGCGATCAACTCGATCGGCGACGCGCACGAGCGCCTCGCGCACCGGAAGGACCTGATCGCGCACTTCGAACGGCATGCGGACCTCCTCGACGAGGATGCGCGCCGCCGGCTGCACGCGAATCCGCTGCGCATCCTCGACAGCAAGAACCCGGCGATGCAGGCGATGATCGAGGACGCCCCGAAGCTCATCGACTTCATCGAGGATGCGTCGCGCGTGCACTTCGAGGGATTGCAGCGG
>JAKLIE010000397.1 GCA_022709775.1 Pseudomonadota bacterium | reverse complement strand
GCGTTCGTCGTGCCCGGTCTCTTATCGGTCGCCTGCGGCGTCGCGTTCGCGCTCGTCGCGCCGAAGGAGACCGCGCCGCCGTCGAAGCGCGCGCCGAAGATGGTCGACCTGCCGGCCGCGACGATCGCTCGCGTCGTGCTCGTGCTGACGCTGACGTCGACCTGCAGCGGGCTCGTCTTCAACTTCACGACCAACGGCAACGGCGAGCTCCTGCGCGAGCGGCTCGCGTCGGTCACGGCCGATCCCGCGGCGATCGGCATGCTGCTCGCCGGCGTCTACGTCGTCGCGTCGCTCTCCCAGCTCGTCGTCGGCCGGCTCATCGACCGCTACCCGATGAAGCGACTCTACCTCGGCATCGTCGCGATGCAGGTGCCGATGTTCCTGCTCGCCGTCCGCGCGGAGGGCTGGGCGCTCTACGCGCTCGCGATCGCGTTCATGGTGTTCGTGTTCGGCGCGATCCCGTTCACCGACGCGGTGATCGTGCGCTACGTCGACGACCGCATGCGCTCGCGCGTCACCGGCATGCGGTTCACGATCGCGTTCGGCATCAGCGCCCTGGCGGTCTGGTTGCTCGGACCGCTGGTCAAGGCGAGCGGCTTCTCGTTCCTGCTCGCGCTGCTGGCCGTGATCGCCGCATGCTCGGCGCTCGCGATCCTCGGCCTGCCCGCGCAGGCGCCCGGCGCCGCGCGGTCCCGCGGCCCGGCGGGCTGACCGCCGGCGGGACCGGCGTCGACCGCCGCGTTCCGTCGCTCCCGGCACCGCCCGGTCCTCCCCCGCCCCCGTCGGTCGTCCGTACGGCGCGCGTTTGAACGTTTCGCCGCGACCGCCGGTCTATACTGCCCGCCCCTTCACGCCGCCGACTCCCATGCTTCGAACGCTCTTCGCCCGTGTCCTCCTCGTCGCCGCGCTGCTGCCCGCGTACGCGCTCGCACAGCTCCCGCCCGGCGTCACGCGGGGGGTCGACGTCGAAGGAGTGACGCAGTTCAAGCTCGACAACGGGCTCGAGGTGCTGTTCTACCCGGACGACAGCAAGCCGACGACGACCGTCAACGTCACCTACAAGGTCGGCTCGCGCCACGAGAACTACGGCGAGACCGGGATGGCGCACCTGCTCGAGCACCTGATGTTCCAGGGCTCGCCGTCGGTCGAGAACCTGTGGAAGGAGTTCGGCAAGCGCGGCATGGAGATGAACGGCACGACCTTCTACGACCGCACCAACTATTTCGAGTCGTTTCCCGCCTCCGACGAGAATCTCGCGTTCGCGCTGAAGGTCGAGGCCGAGCGCATGACGCAGGCGTTCATCCGCAAGTCGTCGCTCGACTCCGAGATGACGGTGGTCCGCAACGAGTTCGAGAGCGGCGAGAACAATCCGCTGATGGTGCTGTGGCAGAAGATGCAGGCCGCGTCGTTCGACTGGCACGCGTACGGCAAGTCGACCATCGGCGCGCGCTCGGACATCGAGAACGTCGACATCGGCCGGCTGCAGGCGTTCTACCGCACCTACTACCAGCCCGACAACGCGGTGCTCGTCGTCGCCGGGAAGTTCGATCCGAAGGCGACGCTCGAGATCGTCGCGCGCGAGTTCGGCCGCATCCCGAAGCCCGCGCGGGAGCTGCCCCGGCTCTACACGTCGGAGCCGACCGCGGACGGCGAGCGCTCGGTGACGGTCCGCCGCACCGCGAGCGCGCAGTACGTCGGAGCGCTGTTCCACGTGATGCCGGGCGCGCACCCGGACTACGCGGCGATGGAGGCGCTGGGCGAGATCATGACCGTCGCGCCGGCCGGGCGCCTCTACCAGGCGCTGGTCGAGACGCGCAAGGCGACGTCGGTGCAGAACTGGAGCTTCGCGACCTACGATCCGGGCCCGGCGATCTTCTTCGCCCAGGTCGCCCTCGGCGATCCGGTCGCGCCGGCGAAGGACGCGATGCTCGCGACGCTCTTCGCCGTCGGGGACAGGCCGATCGCGCAGGAGGAGCTCGACCGCGTACGCGCCAAGTTCCTCAAGGACTTCGACCAGACGGTCAACGACCCGCAGGCGTTCGGCGTCCAGCTCTCCGAGTGGATCGCGCTCGGCGACTGGCGGCTCTTCTTCCTGCACCGCGACCGCTGGCGCAGGCTCGCGCCGGCCGACGTGACGCGCGTCGCTGCCGAGTGGCTGAAGCCCGCCAACATGACGCTCGGCACGTTCGTGCCGGACGCGAAGCCGGACCGGGCGCCCGCCGTCGCGGCCGTCGACGTGAACGCGCTCGTCGCCGGGTACAAGGGCGACGCCGCCGTCGCGGCGGGCGAGGCGTTCGACCCGACGCCCGCCAACCTCGAGGCGCGCACCGAGCGCGTGAAGCTCGGCAACGGCATGACGCTCGCGCTGCTGCCCAAGAAGACGCGCGGCGGGATCGTCCGCTTCTCGCTGCGCCTGCGCTTCGGCGACGAGGTGTCGCTCAAGGACACGTCGCCGGCCGCCGGGCTCGCCGGCTCGATGCTCCAGCTCGGCACGCGCGAGCGCTCGCGCCAGCAGTTCGACGACGCGCTCGACGCGCTGCGCGCCAAGGTGTCGATGGGCGGCGGGTCGACGCAGGCATCGGCCTCCGGCGAGACGGTGCGCGCCAATCTCGGCGGCGTGCTGAAGCTCGTCGCCGAGGCGATGAAGTCGCCTGCGTTCGACGCAGGCGAGTTCGACAAGCTCGTGCGCGCGAACCTCGCCTCGATCGAGAAGGCGCGCACCGACCCGCAGGCGATCGCCGGTCGCGAGTTCAACCGGCACCTGAAGCCCTGGCCCGCGGGCGACGTGCGCGAGACGCCGACGTTCGACGAGAGCATGGCCCGGCTGCGCGCGGCG
>JAKLIE010000396.1 GCA_022709775.1 Pseudomonadota bacterium | reverse complement strand
AGGCGTTCTGGCACCTGGTCAAGCGATATGGCGCGCTCGCCGGCATCCCGGCCGACACGCTGTCGCCGCACGTGCTGCGCCACGCATTCGCGACGCACCTGCTGAACCACGGCGCGGACCTGCGCGTCGTGCAGCTGCTGCTCGGTCACGCCGACATCACGACGACCACGATCTACACGCACGTCGCGCGCGAGCGCCTGAAGCGGCTGCACACGCAGCACCATCCGCGCGGCTAGCGCGATGACCGAACGGCCCGCCGCACGCCCGCCCCCTCGACCGCACCCGACCCCACATGAGCAAGGACAAGCTGCCGGTCACCAGCGCGGTGCGCGTGCTTCGCGAGCACGGCGTCGCGTTCACCGATCACCCCTACACGTACGAGGAGCGCGGCGGCACCAGCGTGTCGGCGCGCGAGCTCGGCGTCCCCGAGCACGAGATCGTCAAGACGCTCGTCATGGAGGACGAACGCAGGGAACCGATGATCGTGCTGATGCACGGCGACCGGGAGGTGTCGACGAAGAACCTCGCGCGCCACCTGGGCGTGAAGTCCGTGTCGCCCTGCGCGCCCGCGGTCGCCGACCGGCACTCGGGCTACCAGGTCGGCGGGACGAGCCCGTTCGGCACGAAGCGCACGATGCCCGTCTACATGCAGTCGACCATCGCGGAGCTCCCCCGCATCTACGTCAACGGCGGGCGGCGCGGCTATCTCGTCGGCCTCGCGCCTGCGGACGCGATCCGCGTGCTGAAGCCGGTCCTCGTCGACATCGCGACGGCCCCGGCCGCCTGACGATGTTCCCCTCGGATCCGGACGGCGGTGCGATTCGTGCGGCCTTCCTCGCCGACGAGGCGACGACGCTGCGCGCGCTCGCGGACGAGGCCGAAGGCGGGGCGGTGTCGAGGGAAGCCGTGGCCGCGCAGGCCACCGCATGGATCGAGGGGGTTCGCGCGCGCCAGAACCGCAGTGCCGGCATCGAGCAGTTCCTGACCGAATACGGGCTGGGGACGCACGAAGGCGTGCTGCTCATGTGCATCGCCGAGGCGCTGTTGCGCATCCCCGACGCCGCGACCGCCGACCGGCTGATCCGCGACAAGCTCTCGCGCGGCGACTGGGAGAAGCATCTCGGCGGCTCGTCGGCGCTGGTCAACGCGTCGACGTGGGCGCTGATGCTGACCGGCAAGCTCACGCGGATGGCCGGGGGCGACGAGCGCGACCCGGCCGCAGGCTACGAGCGGCTCGTCGCGCGGCTGGGCGAGCCGGTCGTCCGCGTCGCCCTGCGCCGTGCGATGAAGCTGATGGCCGACGAGTTCGTGATGGGCCGCACGATCGGCGAAGCGCTGGACCGCGCGCGCGAGGCGCCGCATGCCCGCGCGCGGCACTCGTTCGACATGCTCGGCGAGGCCGCGTACACGGCCGCCGACGCGCGCCGATACGGGGAAGCCTACGCGAGCGCGATCGCGGCGATCGGCGCGTCGGTCGTCGACCGGGCCGCGCCCGCCTGGGTGCAGCCCTCGATCTCGGTCAAGCTTTCGGCGCTGCACCCGCGCTACGAGCCGGGCCAGGCGTCACGGGTACTCGACGAGCTCGTCCCGAGAGTGGCCGCGCTCGCCGCGCTGGCAAAGCGTGCCGGCATCGGGTTCACCGTCGACGCCGAGGAGACGGATCGCCTCGAGCTCTCGCTCGAGATCGTCGCCCGGCTGCGCCGCGATCCGGCGCTCGACGGCTGGATGGGGCTGGGCCTCGCGGTCCAGGCCTACCAGAAGCGCGCGCGCCGGGTCGTCGACTGGCTCGTCGCGCTCGCCCGGACCACGCGCGCGCGCATCCCGGTCCGGCTCGTCAAGGGCGCCTACTGGGACAGCGAGATCAAGCGGGCGCAGATGCTCGGGCTCGCCGGCTACCCGGTGTTCACGCGCAAGGCGCACACCGACGTCTCCTACCTCGCGTGCGCGAAGGCGCTCCTGGACGCCGGCGACGCCGTCTATCCGATGTTCGCGTCGCACAACGCGCACACCGTCGCGTGGATCGCCGCGAGCGCCGCCGGGTTGCGCTCGTCGGACTTCGAGTTCCAGCGCCTGCACGGCATGGGCGAATCGCTCTACGCGCAGGTCTGCGACGCGCCGCACGGCCACGCGTGCCGCGTCTATGCGCCGGTCGGCAGCCACGAGGACCTGCTCCCGTACCTGGTCCGCCGCCTGCTGGAGAACGGCGCGAACACGTCCTTCGTGCACCGGATCGCCGATCCGGCGGTCCGCATCGCCGACATCGTCGCCGACCCGGCGGACCTCGCCGCACGCGACGGGTTCACGGCGAATCCGCTCACGCCGCTGCCGCGCGATCTCTTCGGCGACCGCGCCAACTCGTCGGGCATCGCGCCCGCGGACCAGCCGGCGATGGCCCGGCTCGATGCCGCGCTCGACGATGCGCGGTCGCCGCGCTGGCGGGCCGGCCCGATCGTCGGCGGCGAGCGCGCCAGGGGGATCGAACGCGAGGCGCGCGACCCGTCGGACCCCTCGCGCGCGATCGGAACCGTCGTCGACACGGACGAGGTTCTCGTCGGCCACGCACTCGCGTCGCTCGCCGGGGCGCAGCCGGCGTGGGACGCACGAGGAGGCCACGAGCGCGCGGCGATCCTCGACGACGTCGCCGACGCGCTCGAAGCGGCGACCGATGGCTTCGTCGTCCGGCTCGCTCGCGAGGCGGGAAAGACGCGGGCGGCCGCGATCGCCGAAGTGCGGGAGGCGGTCGATTTCTGCCGGTACTACGCCACCGGCGCCCGCACCCTGTTCGGCGAGCCGCTCGCGCTGCCTTCGCCCACCGGCGAGACGAATGCGCTTTCGCTGCACGG
>JAKLIE010000395.1 GCA_022709775.1 Pseudomonadota bacterium | reverse complement strand
AGGGCGACGCGCTGGTCCTCTGGGACACGCCGGGATTCGGCGACAGCGCGAGGCTCGCGCGTCGTCTCGCGCAACAGGGCAATCCGGTCGGCTGGTTCCTCTCGCAGGTCTGGGACCGGTTCCGCGACCGCGCGTTCTTCCTGTCGCAGCAGGCGGTGCGCAACGTCCGCGAGCAGGCCGACGTCGTCCTCTACCTGGTCAACGCGTCCGAGGCGCCGGAGGACGCGGGCTACCTCGACCCCGAGATGGCCGTGCTCGACTGGATCGGCAAGCCGGTGATCGTGCTGCTGAACCAGACCGGCCGCCCGCGGCCCCGGGACGAGGAGCATGCCGACGAGGCGCGCTGGCGAAGCGCGCTGGGGGCGCATCCGACGATTCGCGCGGTGACGACGCTCGACGCGTTCGCGCGCTGCTGGGTGCAGGAGTTCGCGCTGTTCGACCTGATCGGCGATGCGCTTCCCGACGCGCGCCGCGCGCCGTTCGGCCGGCTGGCCGAGGCATGGCAGGCGCGGCGCCTCGTGCAGTTCGGCGAGGCGATGGCCGCGCTCGCGGAGCCGATCGCTTACGCGGCGCGCGACCGCGAACCGCTGCCGGACGCGGGCGTGGGGGGCGCGCTGCGCGGCATCGGCCGCAGCCTCGGCATCGGGCGCGACGACGCGGAGGGCGCGAAGGCGCGCGCGTCGCGCGCGATGGCAACGCGTCTCGACGACGCGCTCCGCGCGAGCACCGACCGCCTGATTGCGCTGCACGGGCTCGACGGCCGCGCGAAGGATGAAGTGCTAGCGCGACTCGCCGCCGGCGTATCGGTCGACGCGCCGGTCGACGAGCGCAAGGCGGCGATGATGGGCGGCGTCGTGTCCGGCGCGCTCACCGGCCTCGCCGCGGACCTCGCCGCTGGCGGCCTCACGTTCGGCGCCGGCATGCTCACCGGCGCGGTGCTGGGTGCGCTCGGCGGCGCAGGCATCGCGCGCGGCCTCAATCTCGCGCGCGGCAAGTCGGGCACGGCGCTTCGCTGGGACGACGGGCTCCTGACCGGCCTCGTCTCGTCGGCGATGCTGCGCTACCTCGCGGTCGCCCACTACGGCCGCGGCCGCGGCGACTGGACCGAGACCGAGTATCCGCCGTTCTGGCCGCCGATCGTCGCCGAGGCGGTCGAGCGTCGCCGCGGCGCGCTCGCGGAGCTGTGGTCGCGGCGCGAGCCTGCGGACGACGCCGACGCGATCACGCAGGGTCTCACGCTCCTGCTCGCCGACGCGACGCGCGAAGCGCTCGACCGCCTCTATCCCGGCGCGCTCGCGGACCGCGCGAACCCTGCGCCGATCAGGGCGTGAAGCCCTCGGCGAGCCTCGTCCGCTGCACCTTGCCCGACGGCCCCTTGGGCAGCGCGTCGACGAAGCGCACGTAGCGCGGCGACTTGTAGCGGCCCAGCTCGCGCAGGCAGTGTTCGTGGACCTCGTCGCGCGTGAGCGTCCGGTCGGGCTTCACCACGACGCACGCGAGGATCTCCTGCCCGTAGTCGCGGTCGGGCACGCCGACCGCCGCGGCCTCGAGCACCGCCGGATGCCTGAGCAGCGCCTCGTCGATCTCGCGCGGCGCGATGTTCTCGCCGCCCTTGATGATCAGCTCCTTCAGCCGCCCGGTGATGAAGTAGAAGCCGTCGTCGTCGCGGTGGCCGAGGTCGCCCGTCGACAGCCAGCCGTCGGCCGATACGCTGGCCGACGTGAGCTCGGGCGCCCGGTAGTAACCCAGCATCACTCCCCGGCCCCGCAGCTGGATCTCGCCGCGCTCGCCGGCCGCCAGCGGGCGACCATCGCGGTCGACCACGCGGGCCTCGATCGCGAGCGGCCGTCCGGGGCTCCCGATGCGTCGCTCCGCGAGCTCCATCGGGTTGCAGAACGCGACCGACGCGCACTCGGTGAGCCCCATCGCCTCGACGATCGGGATGCCGAAGCGCTCCTCGAAGGCGCGCTGCTGCTCGGGCGGCAGCGGCGCGGACGCCGAGCGCGCGAAGCGCACGCCCCGCATCGCCTCGCGTTCGGCAGGCGTCGGATCGGGCGCATTCAGCAGGTAGGCGACGATCGTCGGCACGAGGTTGAGCCAGGTCGGCCGCCAGCGCTCGACGAGCGACCACCACTGCGACACCGAGAACCGGTGCGGCATCACGATGCTGCCGCCCGAGCACAGCGTGCCGGTCGTCGAGATGCACTGGCCGTTGATGTGGTAGAGCGGCAGCGACGACAGCACGCGGTCGCCCGGACCGAGCCCGTGGTGGCGCGCGACCGCACGCCCCGCGTGGAGCATCGACGCGTGCGACAGCAGCACGCCCTTGGGCAGGCCGGTCGTCCCCGACGTGTACATGAGCATCGACGCTCGCGAGGCTTCGCGGTCGGCGAGCAACGGCGCCGGCGCGCGGGCCAGGTCGAGCCGGTCCGCGTCCACGACCTCGAGCGCAGGCGACGATCCGATGCGCGCGAGCGACTCGCGCACGCGCGCGGCGTGCTCGCCCGACGCGAACACGACGCGCGGCTCCGCGTGCGCGAGCGTGTGGTCGAGGTGCGCGTCCTGCGCGAGCAGATTGACCGGCACGACGACGCGTCCGGCCGCCATCGTGCCGACGAACACGGCGGCCGACGCGAGCCCGTTGGGCAGCATGAACGCGATGCGGGCGCCCTCGGGCGCGTCGAGGCGCTCGAAGCGGGCGGCGAGCGCGTCGGCGGTCGACTTCAGCGCGCCGTACGAGAGCACCTCGCCCGACTCGGGCGCGCAGAGGAACGGCGCATCGGGCGCGTCGGCGGCCCGCGCCTCGAGCACCGCGCGGAAGTCCACGTCGGCGTCCACGCTATGTCGCGCG
>JAKLIE010000394.1 GCA_022709775.1 Pseudomonadota bacterium | reverse complement strand
CGGTCCCGGTTCTCTGGCATGCGGGGAAAGGCGCCGGCCCCGAAGGCCGGACTTCGGGAGCCTTGGGGGGCCAGGCGTCAAATGGGCTGCGTCCGCCCCTTCGCGTGCTCGGTCACGGCCGCCGCCGGATTCGCGGCCGACAGCACCGCATCGAAGTATTCGATCGTCCTGGAGAGGCCCACGTCGAGCGCGACCGTCGGCGCCCACCCGAGCTTCGCCCGCGCCAATCCGATGTCCGGCTGCCGCTGAAGCGGATCATCGCTCGGCAGCGGGCGGTGCTCGATCTTCGACTTCGAACTCGTCAGCGCAATCACCTTCTCCGCCAGTTCGCGGATCCTGAATTCCGTCGGGTTGCCCAGGTTCACCGGCCCGGTGAAGTCGGCGGGTGAGGCCATCAGCGCAACGAGTGCGCCGATCATGTCGTCCACGTAGCAGAACGATCGCGTCTGGCCGCCGTCGCCGTAGATCGTGATCGGTTCGTTGTTGAGCGCCTGAACGATGAAGTTCGACACGACGCGCCCGTCGTTCGGGTGCATGCGCGGGCCGTAGGTATTGAAGATCCGCGCGACCTTGATCGCAAGGTCATGCTGGCGGTGATAGTCGAAGAACAGCGTCTCGGCGCAGCGCTTGCCCTCGTCGTAGCAGGACCGCACGCCGATCGGGTTGACGTTGCCCCAGTAGGACTCGACCTGCGGATGCACGCTCGGGTCGCCGTAGACCTCGCTCGTCGACGCCTGCAGGATCGGGCAGCGCAGGCGCTTGGCCAGTCCCAGCATGTTGATCGCGCCGTGCACCGCCGTCTTGGTGGTCTGCACGGGATCGTGCTGGTAGTGGATCGGCGAGGCCGGGCACGCCAGGTTGTAGATCTCGTCGACCTCGACGTAGAGCGGAAACGTGACGTCGTGCCGGATGAACTCGAAGCGCGGATGCCGGTGCAGATGCTCCAGGTTGCGCTTCGAGCCCGTGTAAAGGTTGTCGGCGCAGATGACCTCGTTCCCCTGCGCAAGCAGGCGGTCGATCAGGTGCGAACCGAGGAAGCCGGCGCCGCCGGTCACCAGCACGCGCTTGTTGGGTTCGTAGTTGCGCACTCGCGTGTTCCCTTTCGATCACCACGTCGAACGTCGCCCGATCGAGAATCGTACCCGCCAGGTTTCCGCGACATCCCTAACTCGACGACTCCCCGCCCTCGCGCCTCGCGGGCGGCACGTACCACCGCGAGCGCGGAACGACCTTGGCCTCGGCCGGATCGCCGAGGTAATGCGGCGACATTATCTGCACGCCGTGCTCGTTGAATACGTCCTGGATCGCCGCGTGGAGCGCCGAGATGACCGCGGCGCGATCGCGCGGACCGAGCGGCGACGCCTGGCAGATGAGCCGGTACTGGACGTAGAAGTCGTCGAGCGCGGTCTGGAACACCTCCGGCGGGGGCGCGTCGAGGATGCCTTCGGTGCGCTCCGCCGCCTCGATCAGCATCGCGTGCACCTGGCGCCACGGCGCGTCGTAGCCGATGCTCACCTTCGCGCCGATCATGAAGCCGGGGCCCTCGACGATGCGCGAGTAGTTCGTCGTCACGCTCGTGAGTACCTGCGAGTTCGGGATCGTGAGCTCCTCGCCCAGGCCAGTGCGCACGGTCGACGTGAACATCCCCATTCGGGTCAGCGTGCCCTCGCGGTCGCCGATCCGGACGTACTCGCCCGTTCGAAACGTGCGCGTGTACATGAGGATGAGCCCGCTCATCGCCTGTCCGACGATGCCCGACGCGCCGACGGAGACCATGAGGCCGAGCAGAACCGACAGCCCCTTGAACGCGTCGGTGTCCGACCCCGGGATGTACGGGTACGCCATCGCGGCCGCGAACAGCCAGATCGCGAGCGTTGCGAGGCGGCGCGTCGCCGGCGCAGTGTCGCGGTCGATGCTGCCGAACGCGACGTAACCCGCCTCTACGCGCGCGAAGAACCGCTTCTGGGCCCGATTGGCCATCCAGGCGATCACGAATATCACGACGGCGATGAACAGGGACGGGAGCGCGTGGGCGATCGCCACGAGCAGGCCGAGCGAGCTGTCGACGAGGAATCCGGTGAGCCCCTCGCTCCAGGGCCGCGTGTACGGGAACAGGCCGAGCGCGTAGCCCAGCCAGTTCCAGGTGAGCAGCAGCATCGTCGCGACGCCCAGCACCGACATGAGCGCGCGCGCCATCGAGCCCGCGCGGACGCGCGGGATGATCTCGGTGCCTCCGACCTTGATGTGCTCCGCGAGGCGGCTCGCGAAGCCCATCACCCAGCGCGTGGAGACCCGCCACGCCACGCGCGCGAGCCACATCAGCGCGAGCCAGACGAGCGTCGCGATCGCGGCGTGGACGCCGGCGCCCAGCAGGAACTTCGAGTCGCGCGCCTCGCGCGTCTCGGCCGCGAGCTGCTCGAGGACCTTCACGGCGTCCTCGGCGATCGAGTGTGCGGTGGCCCCGGGGATCGGTTGCGCATCCTCGTTCGAGACGACGAAGGCGAGCTGGCCGTCGACCAGGACGGCGACGCCCTTCTCGCCGTCGGCCACCGTGATCAGGCCCTTGCCGCCGCGCTGGAACAGCGTCCGGACGCGAGCCAGCGCGGCGGCCGCGCGGTCCTCCGGCTTCACGCCGAGGAACGGTGCACGGAACACGACGACCGGGCGGTTCAGGACAGTGAGCGTCGCGTCGTCGTGGCCAGGGTCCGGGGGGACGAATTGCGGCGGAGGCACGGGCGCGGGAGACTGCGCCGACGCCGGAGCGGGTCGCGCCGCGTCGTCTCCGGTCGCCGCGGCCTTCGCGGGCTCGGCAGCCCGGGCGAACGCGAGGCCGGCGCTACAGGCGAGAGCGA
>JAKLIE010000393.1 GCA_022709775.1 Pseudomonadota bacterium | reverse complement strand
AACATCCCCTCCATGCCGAACGTCCGCGACTCGTCGGGGACGATCGGCATGACGTGCTTGCCGAGGTGCTTGTCGCGCACGATCGTCTGGAGGATCTGTACGAACGCCATCGTCGTCGAGATCTCGCGGTCCTCGGTGCTCCTGAGGAAGCGCTCGAACGCCGCGAGCTCGGGCACCGGGAGCGATTCGGCCCTGCGCCGGCGCGTGGGCAGGTAGCCGCCAAGCTCCATGCGCCGCGCGCGCATGTACTCGAGCTCCTTCGACCCCTCCGCGAACTTCACCAGCGGCACCTCGTGGAGCCGGTCGTCGGGGACCGGGATCTGGAAGCGGTCGCGGAAGTTCCGGATCGAGCCGCCCGACATCTTCTTCTGCTGGTGCGTGATGTTCTGCGCCTCGCCGGACTCGCCCATGCCGTATCCCTTGATCGTCTTGGCGAGGATCACGGTGGGCTGGTTCCTGTGGTTCACGGCCGCGTGGAACGCCGCGTAGACCTTGTGCGGGTCGTGGCCGCCGCGGTTCAGGTTCCAGATGTCCTCGTCCGACCAGTCGGCGACCAGTTCCTTCAGCTCCGGGGTGTTGAAGAAGAACTCGCGCACGTACGCGCCGTCCTTCGACTTGAACGTCTGGTACTCGCCGTCGACGACCTCCATCATCCGGCGCATCAGGATGCCCTTCTTGTCGCGCGCGAACAGCGCGTCCCAGTGCGTGCCCCAGATCAGCTTGATGACGTTCCAGCCCGCGCCGCGGAAGTCGCTCTCGAGCTCCTGGATGATCTTGCCGTTGCCGCGCACCGGCCCGTCGAGGCGCTGCAGGTTGCAGTTGATGACGAAGATCAGGTTGTCGAGGTTCTCGCGCGACGCCATGCCGATCGCGCCCATCGACTCGGGCTCGTCCATCTCGCCGTCGCCGCAGAAGCACCAGACCTTCCGGTTGTCGCTGTCGATGAAGCCGCGGTCGTCGAGGTACTTCATGAACCGCGCCTGGTAGATCGCCATCAGCGGCCCCAGCCCCATCGACACGGTCGGGAACTGCCAGAAGTCCGGCATGAGCCACGGGTGCGGGTAGCTCGAGATGCCCTTGCCGTCGACCTCCTGGCGGAAGCTGTCCATCTGCTCGTCGGTGAGCCGGCCGAGCATGTAGGCGCGCGCGTAGACGCCCGGCGCCGAGTGGCCCTGCACGAACACGAGGTCGCCGCCGTGCTTGTCGGAGGGCGCGTGCCAGAAGTGGTTGAAGCCGACGTCGTAGAGCGTCGCCGCGGAGGCGAAGCTCGCGATGTGCCCGCCGACGTTCGTGTCCTTGTTCGCGCGCACGACCATCGCCATCGCGTTCCAGCGCGCGTACGAGCGGATCGTGTGCTCGACGGCCTGGTCGCCCGGGATGCGGACCTGATGCTCGACCGGGATCGTGTTGATGTACGCGGTGTTCGCCGAGAACGGCAGGTATGCGCCGTTGCGGCGCGCGCGCGCGATCAGCCCCTCGATCAGGAAGTGCGCACGGTCGGGACCCTCGTTCTCGATGACGCCGGACAGCGCGTCGAGCCACTCGCGCGTTTCCTGGGGATCGGGATCGTTCGGGATCGTCGCGTCCATGGTCGTCGAGGCTCCGGTGTGAGCGGGGGTGGGGCGTCGGGATTTGCTGCGGAAGGAATCCCGATTGTAGGGAGGTCGCCGCGGGCTGTATTGCTGCGCCGCGGCGCGCATCGACGTCCTCCCGGCGCGATGCGATCGGGACGTTACCACATCATGGAAATGATTTCCAAAAACGGGCGTTTGAATCTGTCGAGCGCCGGCCGGGCGCGGGGTGGGCGACAGGGAAGCGGCGATGCGAATCGCCGCGGGCGGGGCCCGGACGACGGGAGATCGGCCGCGGCGTACCGAGGTCCCGACCGACGTTGCGCATCGCCGCAGCGCGCGGTGGGGCCCCACCGCCGCGAGCGGCGGCTACGTGCCGATGTCAGTGCTCACTGTCGCGGTTCTGTCTGTCCATGGCTGATCTGGATGGAATGATCGCGAAGGCGATCGCCGCGGCGGCCGACAACGCCGCCAGGGCGAAGAAGCCCGAGCGTGTGCTGCCGGTCAGCGCGGAAAGCGCGCCGAACAGCGGCGGTCCGGCAACGACCCCGCTGAACGTGATCACGCCGGCCGCACCGGTGACCGCGCCGGCCTCCCCCTCGGGGGAGCGCCGCGCGACCTCCGCAAGCTGGACCCCGTTCCAGCCGATCGCGGTCGCACCGAAGAGCGCCACGACCGGAAAGATCGCGATCCCGGGCCACCCGGGAGTCGCGAGCGCCGTGAGCGCGGCGCAGGCCGCCGAGACGAGGCCGATCGTCCCCAGGACCGCGTACGGCGCCCGCGTGCGGTCGGCGACGATGCCCCAGAGGACGCGGCCTGCGACGCCGCCGGCCGTCGCGACCGAGAGCGCGAGCCCGGCGGCGATCAGCGACCAGCCGAGCGTGCCGGTCAGGTGCACGACGAGGAAGCTCGTCAACGACACCTGCGTCGCCGCGTAGGCCCACGAGATCCAGGCGAGCGGCGCGAGGCGGGGATCGCGCAGCACGCGCCGGACGCGCGAGAGCGCGTCACCCAGCGCGACGGGTGCATCCGCGCGCCTGCCGGTGTCGAGCGCCGCACGGATCGGCTGCGCCGCCGCGACGACCGCGACGCCCAGCACCGCGACCCCGACGAACGCGGCGCGCCACCCGGCGGCGAGGGCGACGGCCGGCAGCACGGCCCCGGCGAGCGCCGCGCCCGCGGGCACGCCGGTCTGCTTGATCGAGAACACGAGGCTCATGCGCGACGGCGGCGTCGTGCGCGCGAGGATGTGCGACGACGCCGGCGTGATCGGACCGTAGCCCAGCCCCAGCACGACGGCC
>JAKLIE010000392.1 GCA_022709775.1 Pseudomonadota bacterium | reverse complement strand
CTTCCTCGACGGCGAGCGCAGGCTCATCGTCTGCGCGACGCACGGCGCGCTGTTCGAGCCGTCGACGGGGCGCTGCGTCTCCGGCCCGTGCCGGGGCGCGTCGCTCGAGCCGGTCGCCGTGCGCGACGACGGCGAGTCCGTCGTCGCGGCGGAGTAGACTCGCGCGATCGACGAAGCGCGCGACGCGACGAGAGGCACCATGGCGGACGAAGGCTGGGAACGGCGGGCGCTCGAGGCGCTGGCGAACGACATCGTGGTGGAGCGGCGGCGCGCGCGCCGGTGGTCGATCTTCTTCCGGCTGGCCGCGCTCGCGTTCGTCGTGCTGGGCGGGCTCGTGTTCCTCGGCTTCGCCGGGAACCAGGGGCACATGTGCCTCGACAAGTGCACGGCGGTCGTCGACGTCGACGGCGAGATCGACCGCGAGGGGCGCGCGAGCGCGGACATCGTCGCCGACGGGCTCAAGGCGGCGTTCGCGCATCCGGGAACGAGGGGCGTGCTGCTGCGGATCAACAGCCCGGGCGGCAGCCCCGTGCAGGCGGGGCAGATCTACGCGGAGGTGCGCCGCCAGCGCGCGAAGCATCCCGACATTCCCGTGCACGCGGTCGTCGAGGAAATGGCGGCGTCCGGCGGCTACTACGTCGCGGTCGCGGCCGACCGCATCTACGTCAATCCCGCGAGCCTCGTCGGCTCGATCGGCGTGGTCATCGACGGCTTCGGCTTCGTCGGCTCGATGGACAAGCTCGGCGTCGAGCGCCGCGCCATCACCGCAGGCGAGAACAAGTCGTTCCTCGACCCGTTCTCGCCGCTGCCGGACAGGCAGCGCGAGTACGCGCAGGCGATGCTCGCCGACATCCACGCGCAGTTCGTCGCGGCCGTGCGCGACGGACGCGGAACGCGGCTCAGGGAGACGTCCGAGACGTTCTCCGGGCTCGTCTGGAACGGCCAGCGGGCGGTCGAGCTGGGTCTCGCCGATGCGGTCGGCAGCGTCGACAGCGTCGCGCGCGACGTGATCGGCGCGGAGGAGCTCGTCGACTTCACGCCGAGGGAGGACCTGCCGAGCCGGCTCGCGCGCCGCTTCGGTGCCGAGGCCGGGCGCGTCGCGGTGCGCACGCTGCGGTCGGTCGGCTACGCAGGGCCGATCCTGCGGTGATCCGCGCCGCGTCGCTGGTGCTCGCGCTCGCGCTCGCCCCGATCGCGCGGGCGGACGAGGCGCTCTGGACGCGACTCGGGACCGAGGAGAACCTGGTGGTCCTGATGCGGCACGCGAACTCGGCCGGCGGCCGGCCGCTTGCGTGGGACCCGACCGGGCAATGCCGGGGCGAGACCACGCTGAGCGCGAAGGGCCGTGCCGCGGCGAAGCGTTTCGGAGAGGCATTCGCCTCGCGCGGGATCGTGCCCGTCGTCGTCACCTCGCCGATGTGCCGCTGCACGGAGACCGCCACGATCGCGTTCGGCGATCGCTACGACGCCGACCCGCTGCTGCGCGAGATCGAGAGTGCCGATGCCTCGCGCACCGCGGCATTCGAGGCGAAGGCGCAGTCGATGATCGCCGCCGCGCGCGGCCGCAGGCCGGTGGTGTTCGTCAGCCACCGGCCGAACGTCGACGTCCTGACGATGGAACTGATCGACGAGGGCGAACTCCTCGTTGCGCGGGCGAACGGGAAGGGCGAGGTCGACGTGCTCGGCCGGCTGCGGATCCCGGACGCTCCGTAGAGCTGCGCCTGCCGCTCGGGGGGCGGCCGCGCGTCGGGCGGACTCGGCGTTCAGGACAGCCAGCCGCGCGACATCGCCTTCGCGATCGCCTCGTGGCGGTTGATCGCCGCGAGCTTGACGAGCGCCCGGCCGACGTGGAAGTCGACGGTGCGCGTCGCGATGCCCAGTTTCGCGGCGATGTCGCGGCTCGTGAGGCCGCGTGCGGACATCGCGAGGCAATCGTGCTCGCGTCCCGAAAGCGTTTCCTGCGCGTCGTCGTCGCTGCACGTGCCGAGCGGCGGATCGACGTGGCGGCTGGCGTGCACGGCGTGCGCGACCCAAAGCATTTCGCCCAGCCGCTCGCGGATCGCCGCCTGCCTGGACGGCGTCACCGGAGCGATCGACGAGTCGAAGGCGACGACGGCGCGTCCGCGAGCCGTGCCGATGGGGATGGCAACGCCGCTCCGCAAGCCTGCGCATGCCGCATCGTCGAGGAAGCGGCGCAGGCGCCCGCGCGCGACGATCATGCCGCCGTCCCAGAGGCAGGGCAGCGACTGGCCGGCCGTCGCGACCAGGCGCGGGTCGACGCTCGCGTAGCCCGAGTCGCGGTACGTCTGCTGCCAGCGCTCGCCCCACGTCGACCAGGACGCGGACTCGTGCGGCGCGGACGGCACGTGGATCGGCGCGAAGTACGAGACGCCGTCGAACCCCAGGCCGCGCGCCCAGTCCAGGATCACGTCCGCCGGATCGCCGGCGCCCTCGATCGCATCGGCGCCGGGCACGAGGATCGATACCGGCGATCCGCGGGCAACGGTACGGGGGCGACGGACCTGTGCCATGGTCGGAAGGTGTCGGAGGGGGACCTGGACCGGGCCAGGCCTGCGAAGCATCCTATTCCCGTGCGATCTGTCGTGTACAACGGGACGACGAACGGCGTCGTTGCGGCGCAACCTCGGGGCATCGGTGCGACGGGAGGCATGCAGATGCGCGCGTCGCCATGACGGCGGCATCGGCGCATGGTCGGTTACGCGGCCGCAGGCGGCCCGTCGCGGGGGCCGGCGCCGAGGCCGTCAGCGTTTCGACGCGGGCGGCAACCCGGTGACGCGCGTGCCCGGACCGACGCCCTTGTCGGCGAACCACCCCTTGCGCATCTCGAGCGCGTAGAGCGCGTCCCCGCGGGAG
>JAKLIE010000391.1 GCA_022709775.1 Pseudomonadota bacterium | reverse complement strand
CCTCGACCGCCGATTCGCCCGCGAGCCGCGCGAACAGCGGCGCGAGCGGCACGCGCTCGCGGCCCGGATCGAGCGCGCCGGCCTCGAGGCGCGACAGGTCGATCAGCTGCGCGAACTGCGCTTCGAGCGCGACGAGCGCGGCACGGACGTTGGCGACCAGCGGCGCGAGCTCGCCGTCGTGCGCGCGCCTTCCCAGCGCCGCCACGAACAGCCCGAGCGCGTGGAGAGGCTGGCGCAGGTCGTGGCTAGCGGCGGCGAGGAGCTGGCTCTTGCCGCGATTGGCTTCCTCGGCCGCCGCACGCGCGTCCAGCGCCGCGCGCGTGCGCATCCTGAGCTCCGCGATCAGGTCGGCATTGCGGTGGCGCGTCGCGAGCGCGTCGGTGAGGACGTCGTTCAGCCGATGCCCGAACGCGAGCACGAACGCGAGCACCACGGCCATCACCAGCGCCGTGTACAGGTGCACCGGACCGCCCTCGGCGCCCACGCGCAGGATCAGCGGAACCAGCGCGGGAAGCACGAATCCGTAGAACGACGGCTTGTAGACGGCCGTCAGGTTGAGACCGCCCAGCACGACGCCGAACAGGCAGACGATCGACAGCGCCTGGCGCGCGGGGGACCCGGGAAACATCGCGACGGCGGCGATGCCCCACAGCGCTCCCGCCGCCGTCGAGCCGATCGACCAGTAGCATCCCCAGCGCCGCATGGCCGACGGACCCGGATGTGCGCGACGCCACGCGCGCACCAGCATTCCCCGCCAACACTGGTTGGCGACGATCAGCGCGATCCACGCGCCCATCAGCGCGGGCGGCGCCTCCTCCCACATCGCCGCGCAGAACAGCGCGCCGCCGAACAGCATCGACGCCGTCGTTCGCGCCCAGCTCGCGTAGAGCGTCGCGACCTGGTCCGCGCGCGCGCGAGAGAGCGGCGACGGCGCCGCGAGCGCGGATGCGGGGCCCGCGTCCATGCGCGTCCCGGTGCGCGGGTCAGCCGACGCGGACCGACTCGACGTCGACGCCGCGCCGCGCGAGTTCGACGATCGCCTGCGTGCGCGTATGGACGTTGAGCGCCCGCAGGATCGCGGAAACGTGGACCTTGACGGTGCCCTCGGAGAGCGCGAGGTCGCGACAGATCAGCTTGTTGGGCTTGCCCTGCACGAGCAGTCTCAGCACGTCGGACTGGCGCTGCGTGAAGCCGATCTCCATGCCCACCGGCCAGGATCCCGACGGCCGAGCGCGCGGATCCGAGGCGCTCGCGACGGGCCGTCCGCCGCGCAGTGCGGCCTTGACCGCGGCGATCACCTCGGCGGCATCGGCGCGCTTCGCGAGATAGCCGCGCGCGCCCGCGGCGAGCGCGCCGTCGATCGTCGCGCGGTCGTGCGTCGCCGAGAGCACGACGATCGGCAGCCGGGGGCGCTCGCGCCGCAGTTCGGCCAGGAACGCGAGCCCGCGCGTGCCGGGCAGCGCGAGGTCGAGCAGCATCGCGTCGCAGTCGGCGTGCAGCGCGAGCACGCGCAGAGCATCGTCGCGCGTGAGCGCCTTCAGGAGCGTCCAGGCGGGCTCCGCCTCGGCGACGTACTGCGCGAGCGCCTCGAGAATCAGGGGATGGTCATCGACGACGAGCAGCTTCATGGCGGTCTCCCGGCAGGCGCGCCCGGGCGGGCGGTCGGGAAACGTTAGGCCGGCGGCGCGAACCCGGCTACTGTCAGTTCTGACAGGGGGCGGCACGCGGTGCCGGAGTCCGGCGTGCGGCGACGGGCCGCGGGCGCGAGCGTCCCGCACGCCATCGAAGGGCCGCCGGTGGAGCGTGCGACGGCGTTCGGAGCGCGTCTACTCGTGCCGCAACGCCTCGATCGGCACGAGCTTCGACGCCTTGCGCGCCGGGTAGTAGCCGAAGAACACGCCGACGGCCGCGGCGAATCCGAACGCGAGCAGGACCGCGCCCGCGCCCATCTCGGTGCGCCATCCGGCGAAGTGGCCGACGGCCGCCGAGGCGATCGCGCCCAGCACGATGCCGACCAGCCCGCCGATGAGCGAGAGCGTCACCGCCTCGACGAGGAACTGCCGAAGGATGTCGCGCGCCTTCGCGCCGACCGCCATGCGCAGCCCGATCTCGCGCGTGCGCTCGGTCACGGACACCAGCATGATGTTCATGATCCCGATCCCGCCGACGACGAGCGACACCGACGCGATCGCCGCGAGCAGGATCGCGAGCACCTTGGAGCTCGCCTCCTGCGCCGCGAGCACCTCCGAGAGGTTTCGCACGAAGAAGTCGTCCTCCTGGTTCGGCTGCAGCTTGTGGCGCTGGCGCAGGAGCTCGCGCATCTGCTGCTCGGCGCTCGCGACGTCCGCGCCCTGCCGCACCTTGACGGTGATCGTCCCGACGTTGCGGGCGCGCACCTGCTGGCCGCCGAGCACGCGCTTGCGCGCCGTCGAGATCGGGATCAGCACGACGTCGTCCTGGTCCTGGCCGATCATGCTCTGGCCCTTGCGGTCGAGGAGCCCGACGATCTCGTGCGGCACGTTGCGTATGCGGATCGTCTCGCCGACCGGGTCGGACTCGCCGAAGAGCGTCCGCGCGACCGTCTGGCCGACGAGCACGACCTTCGTCGCGCCGTCGACGTCGGCGCCGGTCATCGGGCGGCCCGACGCTACCTCCCACTCGCGCGCCACCAGGTAGTCGGGCGTCACGCCGAGGATCTGCGTCGACCAGTTGCTGTTGCCGAACACCACCTGCCCGCCGCCGCGCAGCTGCGGCGCGGCGACCTCGATCTCGGCGACCTCGCGCGGCAGGGCCGCGGCGTCGTCTTCGGAGAGCGTGAGCTGCGCGCCGGAGCCCATCCGCACGCCGCCGGAGGTGACGTTCCCGGGCAGCACG
>JAKLIE010000390.1 GCA_022709775.1 Pseudomonadota bacterium | reverse complement strand
CACGTCCTCGACCTCGAGCGAGCTGATGTTCTCGCCGCCCGAGATGATCACGTCCTTGCTGCGGTCCTTGATCTTCACGTAGCCGTCGGGCTGCACGACCGCGAGGTCGCCCGAATGGAACCAGCCGCCGGCGAAGGCCTCGGCCGTCGCGGCCGGGTTCTTCAGGTAGCCCTTCATCGTGACGTTGCCGCGGAACATGATCTCGCCCATCGTCTCCCCGTCGCGCGGCACCGGCGTCATCGTCTCCGGATCCATCACGGTCATCCCCTCCTCGACCGTGTAGCGCACGCCCTGCCGCCCGTTGCGCTCGGTCCGCGCGCCGATGTCGAGCGCGTCCCACGCGGCGTGCTTGGCGCACACGGCCGCCGGACCGTAGGTCTCGGTCAGCCCGTAGACGTGCGTGATGTCGAAGCCGATGCGCTCCATCCCCTCGATCATCGCGGCCGGCGGCGCCGCCGCCGCGACGAGCCCCGACACCTTGTGGCCGATGCCCTTCCGCATCCCGTCGGGCGCGTTGATCAGCATCGAGTGGACGATCGGCGCACCGCAGTAATGCGTCACGCGATGCGTGCGGATCGCGTCGAGCATCGCGCCCGCCTCGACGCGCCGCAGGCACACGTTGGTGCCCGCGTTCGCCGCCATCGTCCATGGGAAGCACCAGCCGTTGCAGTGGAACATCGGCAGCGTCCACAGGTAGACCGAGTGGCGCGGCATGCCCCAGTCGACGATGTTCGACAGCGCGTTGAGGTAGGCGCCGCGGTGGTGGTAGACGACGCCCTTCGGGTTGCCGGTGGTCCCCGACGTGTAGTTGAGCGAGATCGCGTCCCATTCGTCCGCGGGAGGCTTCCAGTCGAACGCGGGATCGCCGCCCGCGAGGAACGTCTCGTACTCGACCGACCCCAGCCTCGCGGCCGGGTCGCCGGCGTTCGGGCCCTCGGGGTCGGCGACGTCGATCACGAGCGGCTTCACGGGCGCCAGCGCGAGCGCCTTCGCGACCGCCGGCGCGAACTCGGTGTCGGTGATCAGCACCTTCGCCTCGCCGTGGCCCAGCATGAACGCGAGCGCCTCGGCGTCGAGCCGGGTGTTGAGCGTGTTGAGCACCGCGCCCGCCATCGGCACGCCGAAGTGGACCTCGACCATCTCGGGCGTGTTGGCGAGCATCACCGCGACCGTGTCGCCGGCGCCGACGCCGCGGCGCGCGAGGGCGGACGCGAGCCGGCGGCAGCGCGCGTAGGTCTCGCCCCACGCGAAGCGCCGCGCGCCGTGGACGACCGACGGGTGTCCGGGCCATATCTCGGCGGTACGCGCGATGAGCGAGAGCGGCGACAGCGGCGCGTGGTTCGCCGCATTGCGGTCGAGGTCGCGGGCATAGGCTTGGGACATGGCGGAGGACATCCGGGCGTGGCGTCGGTCGGTATCCTAGCAGGGGCGGCGCGGTCGCGTCGCTTGCCCGCAGGCGCCGCTTTCGCTACTGTCGGCGGGAGAAAGGAACACCCCGACATGGGTCATAGACTCTCGAAGATCGTCACGCGGACCGGCGATGCCGGCACGACGGGACTGGGCGACGGCTCGCGCGTCGCGAAGGACGCCGCGCGCGTCGAAGCGATCGGGGCGATCGACGAGCTCAACTCGTCGATCGGCCTGCTGCTGACCGAGCCACTGCCCGCGGAGATGGCAGCCTGCCTCGTCGACGTCCAGCACGACCTGTTCGACCTGGGCGGCGAGCTGTCGATCCCCGGCTACGAGGCGGTGACGGCGGCGCACGTGGCCCGGCTGGAGGAGCGCGTCGAGCACTTCAACGCGCCTCTCGCCCCGCTCAAGGAGTTCGTGCTACCGGGCGGAACCCGCGCCTCCGCGCTCGCGCACGTCGCGCGCACCGTGTGCCGACGCGCCGAGCGAGCGCTCGTCCGCCTCGGAAACGCCGAAGCGGTGACCGAGGCGGCCCGGCGCTACGTGAACCGGCTGTCGGACCTGCTCTTCGTGATCGCCCGCGCGCTCAACGTCGCCGCAGGCCGTCCCGACGTGCTGTGGGAGAAGGGTCGTGTCCGAGGCGGCGGGCCGGCCGCGTGACGCCGACGCCGGCGGCCCGAAGGCCGCCGGCCCCTGCGCGCTGCTCCGGGGGAGGGAGGAGCGATTGCCCGGTCTCGCCGCGAGCCGGCGGGCGCGTCAGCCGCGGGGGTCGCCGATCGCCGCGTCCGCCGCACGGGCCTCGCGCACGCCGATGACCTCGATCCTGCCCGGCAGGATGTCGACCTCGATCGTGGCGGCCTCGCGGGCTCCGGCGATCCGCTCGAACGCATCGCCTGCGGGCGGCGCCATCCGGTCTGCGACGTAGACGACGGCGCCCGGCGTCGCGAGACCGAGCGTGACGACGGAGATCGCGAACGCCAATGCAAACGCGACGATCCTGAAGCGGGTCGAGCGAATCATTGCAGGTGTCCTCGTCGTCGTGTCCAGGGTGACTCGCCCCGTTCCGGGGTAGGGTCCCCGGCAGCGATGGCGTCGACGGTTGGATGCTCGCCGGGGTCCCGCCGGTTTCACGGCAACCGGGTTGGCGCACGGCGGCGTCTCGTCGACGGGCTGGACTGTAAGGCGGCGACGACGACACCGCCAAGGCGTTCGCGACGAAACGTGCCGGGACGGCGACGAACCGCGCGCAGGCGCGGACGGACGGGCCGGCGCGGGAACCGCGCGGGCCGGGACGCCTACGGGCGGCGAACGCGCTGGTCGATCGCGCCGAACACCGAGTGCCCCGAATCGTCGAGCATCTCGATGCGCACGCGGTCGCCGAAGCGCATGAACGGCGTCAACGGCTTGCCGCCCAGGATCGTTTCGACCGTGCGCTGCTCGGCGAGGCACGAGTAGCCGATGCCGCCCGCCGACG
>JAKLIE010000039.1 GCA_022709775.1 Pseudomonadota bacterium | reverse complement strand
CTCGACCACCTCGTCGTCGCGGGCGCGACGCTCGCGCAGGCGATCGAATACGTCGCGGATCTCACCGGTGTCGTCGCCCGTCCCGGCGGGCAGCACGTCGCGATGGGGACGCACAACGCGCTCGCGAGGCTCGGCGAGCGCGTCTACCTCGAGCTGATCGCGATCGACCCCGTCCTGCCCCGTCCAGCGCGGCCGCGCTGGTTCGACCTCGACGACGCCGCGATGCAATCGGCGCTCGGCGACCAGCCGCGCCTGATCGCCTGGGTCGCACGCACGGACGACATCGTGCGCGCGGTCGCGAGATCGACGGTCGATCCGGGACCCGTGCATCCGATGTCGCGCGGCGATTACCGCTGGCGCATCACGATCCCCGACGACGGCAGTCGTCCCGGCGGAGGCGTGCCGCCGACGCTTATCCAGTGGGACGTCGCGAAGCACCCGGCGGACGGCCTGCCCGACGCAGGCGTATCGCTCGTCGAGCTCGCGGCCTCGCATCCCGCGCCCGGGACGATCCGCAGCGCGCTCGCCGCGCTCGGGCTCTCCGACGCGCTGCGCGTGACCTACGGTCCCGTGCCGCGGCTCGCGGCGATGCTGCGCACGGGGCGGGGGCTCGTCACGGTGTAACCGCCGGCCTTTCGGGGCCACAACCCGTCAGGCTGAAGCTTCCCTCGCAGGCACGATCGCGGCGACGGCGGCGACTCTTGCGGGACCGGCTTGAGCCGGACGCTTCGCCGCCATTCGAACGGTGAGCGCCACGAGGCGGAACCGACCTTCATTCCCGCGGCGGCCGGTAATCGACGCGGCCCTCGTCCTGCACGAGCGCCTCGAGTCGATGGGTCGCCGGACCGACGACCGGAAATCGGCGCAGCCATCGCACGAAGGGCCGGAACCGGTCGTGCCGCCGCGCCCGGCCGAGCGCGCGCTCGACCGCCTCGGCCAGGTCGGCACGTCCGTGCTTGCGGCAGAAAGGCGGCAGTTCCTCGTAGTAGTGGCGTTCGCGCTCGTCGACGACCGTGATGCGCGCGATGCGCGAGGGCGAAAGCGATGCCCGTCCGAACGGCGCGCGCCCCAGGACTCCCAACGCCTCGAGCGCGACCATCGTGCGGAGACACTTGACGCACTCTCCGCAGTTGGTCTCGTCGCCGCTCATGAAGCACACGCGCAGCGCCGCAAGCGCCGCGCCGCTGCGCGCGACGACCTCGGTCTTCGCGACGCGCGAGCAGCCGAAGCCCTCCTCGAGGAACCTCGTATGGCGGGTCGAGTGGAGCGCGGTCAGGTACGGGTGTCCGGTGGCCGAATCGAACCCCCGGGGATCCGCCGCCGCCGAGGTCATGACCCGTGCGTAGCGCCGCTCCAACGCGAGCGCGACCGCCGCCAGCATCGAGCCGCCCGCGAGATGCTTCGGGTCGCTCGCCGCCATGCGCGTCTTCATCTGGTTGGTCGTCACCGGCACCAGCGTCTTGCCGATCGCGTCGGCCGCGGCCTGCATGTTCGCCCGGACGCGCTCGTAAGACGCATCGTGGCCGCTCACGAGGTCGAACGTGCCGAGCACGAGCAGGAGGTCGTCGACCGGGACGTGCCGCGGAACGAGCGCCGTGTGGAAGGAGTCGACGCCGCCCGAGAAGAAGCTCGCGGTCCGCGCAGCGCCGCCGGGCCATCCGGTCGCCTCCAGGACGTCCGCCTCGATCTCGACCGGCTTGCGCTCGGGGGCCCAATACTGCCAGACCCTCATCCGCTCGGGCGCGTTGTCGAGCAGCAGCGGATCGACCGGCCGCGAAAGCGCGAGGGGCTCACCGAGCGCAACGGCAACCGGCAGCAGACCCGCGAGCCACGGATTGCCCGAGTCGCTGATCGAGGAGGCGAATGCTTCGGGCACGTCGTACCAGTACGTCTCCTCCGCCGGCCCGCCGCGCGGGTCGTCGTAGCGGACGACGCCCGACAGCCTCACCGCCGAAGGCCGGTCCGGCGAGCGGTCGATGTCGATGCGCAGCAGCTTCATCGCCACGCCCCGTCGGGCCGATGCCCGACCCACGAGGACTCGAGCCCCAGCCACGGCACCACGGTGCGATTCACTGCGGCAGATGCCATGTGACGCCCGGATCGTGCACGCGCGACTCGAGCCACCTCGTCGCCGCACCGATGCCCGGCACCTTCCGCAGCCGGCGCACGATCGAACGGAACGGATCGTGCAGCCGCGCGCGAAGGAGCGAGCGGGCGATCGCGTCCGCGAGATCCGATCGGCCCCGCTCCCGGCAATACGGGATCAGCTCGGCGTAGTAGTGGCGCACGTCCGGGTCGCCGATCGGCATCCTCGCCACGCGCCGGACGTCGAGCTTCGCCGTGCCGAACGCGGGCGCGCGCGCGAGCACGCCCAGGGCTTCCAGCGCGATCGCCGCGCGCAGGCACTTCTCGCAGCGCATGCAGTTGGTCTCGTCGCCCGTGAACAGGCACACGCGCAGCGACGAGAGCGCCACGTCGGACCCGGCGACGAACGACGTCTTCTCGATGCGCCGCGCCGCGAGCCCGTCCTCGGCCACGATCGTCGCCGACGTCGACAGCATCGCATCGGTGATCGGATGCGTCCCCCACGCCTCCTTCCAGTCGAGGTCGATGCTCGACGGGATCAGGATGCGTGCGAAGCGGCGCTCGAGCGCGAGCGGCACCGAGCCCATCATCGACCCCTGCGACATGTAGGAGAGGTCGGTCGCGCCGAGCCGCGTGTGCAGCAGGTTCGTCGCGGATGGAATCAGCACCTTGCCGAGGGCGTCCGCCGCGGCCTGGAGCCTCGCCTGCACGCGGTCGAACGACTCGCGCTTCGCGTACATCAGGTCGAACGCGCCGTGGATGACGAGCAGGTCGTCGATCGGCCAGGCGCGCGGCGTCAGCACCGTGTAGAACGAATCGACGCCGCCCGAGAAGAGGCTCACGGTCCGCCTGCCGGCCGCCGCGGGAGCCGCCTCGACGTCGGCCTCGATCCGCACCGGCGCGCTGCGCGGGTTCCACCAGTGCCAGATCGCCAACCGGTCGCGCGCGAAGTCGAGCATCTGCGGATCGACCGGGCGGGACAGCACGAGCGGCTCGCCGATCTCGACCGCCACCGGCAGCAGGCATGCGAGCCACGGATTGCCGCTCGTCGTGATCGATCCGGCGTACGCGTCCGGGAACTCGAACCAGTACGCCTCCTCGCGCTTGCCGTCCTGCGCGGCGTCGTAGGCGACGCGGCCGGTGAGCCGTGTCCAGCCGGACCGGTCGGGCGAGGCGGCGACGTCGACGTCGGCGAGGTTCACGGAGCAAGTGTGCCATAGGCGCGCGCGCCGGCGCCGTTCTAGGCTTCGGCGGCGATGGCGAGCATCGCGCCGACGAGCGCACCGCGCGGCGCAGCGTGCCGGGCCTCGCGGCCTTCGGACGTCAACGCTCGACGCGCCAGGTGCCCTGCACGAACCCGAACGGCCAGGACCGCGTCGATTCGAGGACGAGCGCAACGTCGCGCGACAATGGCCCGAACAGCGGCAGGCCGGCCCCCAGCAGCACCGGGATCGTCGTGATCGTGATCCTGTCGATCAGTCCCGCCTCGAGGAACGACTGGATCGTCCGGCCGCCGTCGACGTAGAGCTGCTTCGCGCCCTCGGCCGAGAGGCGCGCCACCAGCGTCGCCGGCGGCTCGGCACTCGCCGACACCGACGCCGCGAGCGAGGCCGGAATCGCGAGCGATGCCGGATAGTGCGTCAGCACGACGACGCGCTTGCCGCCGTAGGGCCACGGGTCGAACCCGACCGCGAGCTCGAACGTGCCGCGCCCGATCACCAGCGCGTCGACCGAGTCGAAGAACACCTTGTAGCCGCAGTCCTCGCCGGGCGGGACCGCGGCGTTGGCGCGCTCGAGCCAGTCGATGCGGCCGTCCTCCCGCGCGATGAATCCGTCGAGGCTCGTCGCGACGAACACGGAGCAGGCTGCCGTCATCGCCTGACCTCGATCATCAACGAGTCCTCGACCGGCGGGTCGCGCGACGGCCGGCCGGTCTCGTCGAGCGGCTGCACGCGGAACGTCACGCGCGCCTCGCCGCGCTCGCGCGTCACGAGCCGCGCCGCGTGCAGGTCGGACGCGCCCGCGCGCTCGACGCGCTCGACCGATACGATCTGCGGGCGATCGGACGCGACCGCGATCACGTCGGCCCACGCCGAGCCCGGGCCGGCGGTCAGCTCGCCGAGCGTCAACGGTCCGCCGTCGCGGCCGCTCCCGCCGCTCTCCTTCACGTAGGGGACGACGACCGCCTCGACACCCGGCGGCAGCGTCGGCGAGAGCACGCGCAGGTAACGGCTGCCGCCGTCGATCGGCCGCCACCGCGTCGCCTCGTCGAGGGGCTTCGTGCGGGCAGGGTCCACGGCGAGCCCGATGCGGGCCCTGTCGGTGTCGCCGAGGAACTCGTCGGCACAGGCGGCCACCCCGGCGGCGAGCAGCAGTGCGGCGCCGATCCGGAGTGAACCGCGCGCGGCACGGACGACGCCGCGCGACGGCACGGGCGCCCGCGCTTCAGCCACGTCCCGCTCCCAGCGACGACTCGAATCGCACCGCCATCCGCCACAGCGCGTAGCCCGCGACGACGAGCGGCACGCCGGCCAGCGCAGCCGCCCGCGCGTCGGTCCACACGGTCTTCATCGAGTGCGCGACGCCGTAGGCGAAGCCGACAGCCGCGACCCACGCCACCAGCGCCGCGATCAGCACGAAGCCGCCGACGCAGGCCGCTGCCAACCCGGCACGGCCGGCGCGGGCGACGCGCCATCCGCAGAGCGCGAGCCGCCCGGCGACCGCGATCGCGATGGCGGCGAGCGAGAGCGCGTACGCGATGAGCAGGAGCAGGCCGATCGTCATCGGTGCCTGAGCGCGATGCTATGCCGGCACGTAGAGCCACATCCGGCGGATGTGCCCGCCGGCGATCTCGTAGGCGACCGCCGCCTCGAACGGCGCGTCGCGGACACCGAAGATGCGCTCGTGGTCGATCACGAAGTTGCCGAGCGCGATCCGGTCGACGATCTCGGCCTTCAGCCCGGGAAGGTTGAAGCGGTTCGCCGCGTAGTGCTTCGCGAGCGCCGCCCGCCCCTCGATCGTGGCCTCCGGCGCCGGGGGGCGG
Source organism: Pseudomonadota bacterium (assembly GCA_022709775.1). Next base: position 4,246 of record JAKLIE010000039.1, on the reverse strand, counting down.
AACGCCTGGACGCGCTCGTCGAAGCACGCGACGAAGCGCTCGAGGTCGCGCGCGTTGTAGGCGTCGAGCTGGCGGTCGACGATCTCGGCGGGGGACATCCGTGGATTATCCCTCTGCCGGGCCCGCGAGGTCACGCGCCGGCCGCCTCCCAGGTCCCGGTCCGCTCGGACCGGAACAGCGCGTCGATCGCGCGCATGTTGGCGATCGCGTCCTCGACGCCGAACGGCAGCGCGATCTCGCCGCGCACGGCGCGCGAGAACGCCTCGCCTTGCAGCTCGTACTGGTCGCTCGCCGGCAGCGTCTCGACGTGAATGCCCGTCCCTTCGAGCGACGAGCAATCGTCGATCAGCAGCTTCGTCTGCGCGCCCTGCCGCGGGTTGAACGGGATCGGGATCTCGATGCGTCCCGTCGTGCCGGAGAGCTCGATCCGCTGGTGCGGTGCGAGCTGCGTCGACACGGTGAAGTCGAGCCGACGGCCGTCGCCGAAGTCGACGAGCGCGCTTGTGAGGCGATCGGTATGAAACGTCGGGTCGCGCTCGATCAGCGCGATGCCCCGCCTCGGCTCCGCCTCGAAGAAGAAGCGTCCCGCGACGATCGGATAGCAGCCGATGTCGTAGAGTCCGCCGCCGCCGATCTCCGCCCGGTTGCGGATGTTCGCCGGATCCGGGTTGTCGTACGCGAAGAACGCCTGTACGACACGCAGCGTGCCGATCCGGCCTTCGCGCACCAGCTCGCGCGCACGCAGCCACTGCGGGTGGAAGCGGACCATGAACGCCTCCGCGATCAGCACGTCTCGCGCGGCATCGCGGAGTCGCGCGGCCTCCCCCGCCGTCAGCGCGATCGGCTTTTCGCACAGCACGTGCTTGCCCGCCCTCGCCGCCGCGAGCGTGAGCGGCACGTGCAGGTGGTTGGGCAGCGGGTTGTAGATCGCCTCGATCGACGGATCGGCGAGCAGCGCCTCGTACGAGCCGTAGGACTTCTGGATGCCGAGCGAGTCCGCCGCCTCGCGCGCGGCGCCCTCCGTGCGCGAGGCGATCGCGCGGATGTCGCACCACGGGCTCTTCATCATGCCGGGCAACACGCGGTTGAGCCCGATCTTCGCGGTGCTGATCACGCCCCAGGCGACTGGCTTCATCCGATGCTCCGGGAGTTGCGGCGGCAGGCGCGGCAGGCAAGCGCTACAACGCGCCGATCGCGACGAGCGCCCTCCGCACTTCCTCGACGCCCTCGGGCGGCAGCGGCGACTGCGGCGGCAGCGGCGCGCCGACCGCGTACCCCTGCAGCTCGAGCCCGCCCTTGATGCATGCAGCGAGGTTGTACCTGGCGAACGCCTGGTTGAGCGCCCACAGCGGACGCTGCTTCTCCATCGCGGCGGCCCAGTGGCCGTGCCGGCACAGCTCGTAGAGCTCGACGCTCTGCCGCGGCGCGACGCATGCGGGGCCCGCCATCCAGCCTACGCCGCCGATCAGCATCACGCAGGCCGGGATGTGCGAAGAGGCGGCGAAGACCTCCATCCGTCCTTCGACGCGATTGATGATCGACAGCAGTCGACCGGTGTTCACCGACGCGTCCTTGATGTAGCGGATGTTCGGGACCCGCGAGAGCCTCTCGATGACCGGCAGCGAAAGGTCCGAGCGCTGGAAGTTCGGGTTCGTGTAGAGGACGACCGGCCTGCCCACCGCCTCGCCGATCGCCTTGAAGTAGGCATGGACGCCGTCGTCGCCGATCGGAAAGTACGCCTCGAGGATCGCGAGGATGCCGTCCGCGCCCAGCCGCTCGACCTCGCGCGCCTGTGCGACCGCATCGGCGGTCGTCGTCGATGCGACGCCCGCAACCACCGGCACACGGCCGTGCGTCGCCTCGATCGTCACCTCGACGACGCGTCGCCGCTGCGCCGCCGACAGGTACGCGAACTCGCCCGTCGACCCGAGCGGCGCGAGGCCGTGGACGCCGGCCGCGATCAGGTCGTCGCAGAGGCGCGAGAGGACCGCGTCGTCTACCTCGCCCGTGGGCTTGATCGGCGAGACGAGGTAGGGGAAGACGCCGTGGAAGTGCCGCTGCGCGATGCTCATCGAAGTTCCTTCGGAAGGGATCGGTCGCCGCTCACGCGCGGCGGTGTCCGAGCAGCCGGAACGGCAGCGCGACCGGCCGGCTCGGCACGAACGGGATGCACCATGCGACGAACAGGGTCAGCGATCGCACGTCGTCCTCCCGGGCATTGCGCGAGCGCGCGGCCCCCGCGGGTCTCCTTCCATCGACCCCATTATGGGGCAGCCTCGCCGCGACGCGCATGCTGCGCGCGAGGGGCAACGCCCCGACGCGACGGATCGCGCCGCGGGCGCGCCCGGCTCGAGCTTGCGACACGAGGTCACCGCCGGGTCGGCACGCGAAGGATCGCCACGACGGCCCGGATCTATAACGCGAGCAGCACCGGGTAGAAGACGAGCAAGTCGACCCGGATGTTGCATTCGCCCGTGCACAGGACGCGCAGCCTGATTCCGAGCTCGTAGGCGAAATACGCGAGCCACGCGAGCGCGGCGACGAGGACGCTCGCCCTGCGGCACCGGTACCACGCCAGCGCGAACGCGCCACCGGGCACGAGCGCGAGCCAGGGCCATTGGATGAAGACGCCGGGGAGGACGCCGATGTCCATCGAGGTGGCGGCAGCCCGGGGCCTGCGGACGAGCGCATTGCCCGCGACGGCACCTGGTTCGGTCCTTTGCGCGCAACGCTCACCGCTCGATCCCCCAGCGCGCGGGCTCCCGGCATTCGTAGAGCTCGATCAGCAGGTCGTCCGGGCCGGCGACCATCACGTACCGGAACGCCGGCTCATCGCGTACCGGATTGCGGAAACGCACGCCGTTCGCCTCCATGTGCGCGACCAGCGCATCGATGTCGTCGGTCTCGATGCCGATGTGGTGGAAGGCGCCTCCGCGCGGCGCCTTCGGCGGCTGGTCGTAGATCTGGACGAAGGCCCGCCCGAGGGCGAGCCGGACGTTGCGCACACCGGCCGCCTCCTCGTCCCAGACGATCGACGCGCCGAACATCGCACGGAAGAATTCCGTCGTCTCGGCGATGTCGGAGGCGAAGAGGTGAACGTGGTCGAGTCCCGCGCGCATCGCGTGTCGCCTCCATCGGAATTCGAGCGTCCGGCGCCGGGCCCGGGTCGATCACCCCAGCGCGCCCCGGCCCGCCACCGGCCACACGTGCTCGACCCGGTCGCCGCGGTACGCGACGATCCAGTCGTAGAGGTTGACGGTCGGATCGCAATGCCCCGGGACCAGCAGCAGCCTGTCGCCCAGCGACGGCGCCGAGGCTCCCGCCACCACCTCGAGCACGCCGTGCTCGTCGGAGGCCTTGCGGTAGACGATACCGTCGCGGCGCCACGCGACCGGCAGCCCCGAGTCGAACGAGAACGCCTTCAAGCCCGCATCGCAGATCGCGCGCTCCCGGGTCGGCGTGCTCATCACGGCTGCGAGTACGAACAGGCTGTGCTCGAAGCGGCGCTCGCCGTCTCCGGGCGTGTTGCGCGCGTAGTCGGCGTCCATGAACACGTAGGAGCCGGGCTGCAGCTCGTTCCAGACGCCCGACGCCATCTCGTGCTCCCAGGTGCCGGTGCCGGCGCCGGTCACGATGGGGCATTCGATGCCCGATCGCAGCACCGCGTCTCGCGACTCGACGGCCCGCGATGCGGCCACCGCGATCGCGTCGCGGCGCTCCCCCGGCATGCGCAGATGCTGCGCGCCGCCCTGGTAGCAGTGCAGGCCGCCGAAGCGCAGCGAGCGCTCGCCCGCGATGCGCCGCGCGAGCGTCGCGGCGGCCTCGCCCGGACTCGCGCCGCAGCGTCCCGCGCCGACGTCGACCTCGACGTAGGCGTCGATCGTCGTGCCCACGTGCCTCGCGGCGTGCGCGAGCGGCGCGATCGCGCGTTCGTCGTCGACGAGCACGCCGATCCGCGCCTGGCGCGCGAGCGCCGCCAAGCGCAGGAGCTTCGTCGGAGCGACGATCTCGTTGGTGACGAGCACGTCGGTGATGCCCGCCTCGACGAACGCCGCCGCCTCGTCGATCTTCTGGCAGCAGATGCCGACCGCCCCGCGCGCCACCTGCGCCTGCGCAATTGCGGGCGTCTTGTGCGATTTCGCGTGCGGGCGCAGGCGCAGGCCGCGCGAGGCGACCTCGCGCGCCATCGCTTCGACGTTGCGCTCGAATGCGTCGAGATCGAGGACGAGCGCGGGCGTCTCGATCG
>JAKLIE010000389.1 GCA_022709775.1 Pseudomonadota bacterium | reverse complement strand
GCGGGAACGGGGCATGGAGGAGTCCCCCGATCAGCGCGGGCCGGGACTCTGCGCGTCCTCCCGATCCCGGGTCCGCCCCGTTGCGAGCGTCACCCTTGCGATGGTCCCGTCGCCGTCGCGCGGCAGGATCTCCAGCGTGCCGCCATGCATGCGCGCGATGCGCTCGACGATCGCGAGCCCCAGCCCCGCGCCCGCCGCGCCGTCGGCCCTGGCCCGCGCGTCGCTCGCGCGGGTGAACGGACGCTTGAGCCGCTCGACGTCGTCGGGCGCGATGCCTGCGCCGCGGTCCCGCACCTCGATCGTCGCGAACGCGTCGCCGTCGGCGGTCACGACGTCGACCGGCGGAGCGCCGTACGCGAGCGCGTTGTCGACGAGATTCGCGACGAGCCGCGAAACGGCGGTGGGCTTGAGCGGCAGCGGGCGCACGCCGCCGGGACGGAACACGACCTCGCGTCCCGCCGCGACGTAGCGGTCCACGCACGCGCGCACGATCGGGTCGAGCTCGGCGACCTCGCGGCCCGAGGGGTCGTCGGCGCGCGCGAAGTCGAGGAACTGGCCGACGATGCGGTCCATCTCCTCGATGTCGGCGACCATGGCCGCGCGTTCGTCCGGATCGTCGCCGCCGCCCATCTCGACGCCGAGCCTCAGCCGGGCGAGCGGCGTCCTCAGGTCGTGCGAGACGCCGGCGAGCAGCAGCGCGCGGTCGCGCTCGATCTGGCGCAGGTTCGCGAGCATCTCGTTGAAGCGGCGGTTGACCGCCGCGATCTCGGTCGGGCCGGTCTCCGGCAGCGGCGACGGCGTGCCGCCGCGCCCGAGCTCGTCGACGGCGGCGTTCAGCTCGCGCAGCGGACGGGCGAGGAGGTGCGCGAACGCGTACGCGGCCGCGAGCAGCAGCACGACGACGGCGAGCGACCAGGCGAGCGCGCGCGACGGCGCGCTGTCCTGGTCGCGCGGAGCGGGCATCGGGAACGCCGCCCAGTACCCGACGCCGCCCGCTTCGAGCCGCACGAGGAACTGCTGCCGGCCCGGCATCGCCCGGAGCTCGGTGCCCGGGCCGACCTCCGCGCGCAGGCGGTTCTCGAGCTCCGCGACCATGGGGCCGCGCGGCGGGCCGGCGAACGCGAGCGCCGGCCGCTCCGACTCGGGAATGATGCGCACGCCGAATTCGTGGCCGATGCGGGCGAGCGTCTCGCGGCGTTCGCTTCCCTCGGCCGCGTCGAGCGCCGCACGCAGCGCCCGGAGCTGTGCGATCTTGGTGTCGCCGAACTGCCGCGAGACGAGCGCGGCGCGATCCTGCCGGAACAGCAGGATCATCGACGCCGTCGCGATCGCGACGACGGCGACGAGCAGCAGCGTGAGGCGGCCGAAGAGCGAGCGCGGGACGAGCGTCACGGCGAGCCGCCCGCGTCGGGTTCCGCGTCGTCGGGCACGTAGACGTAACCCACGCCCCACACCGTCTGGATGTAGCGGGGATTCGCCGGGTCCGGCTCGACGAGCTTGCGCACGCGCGACACCTGCACGTCGATCGCGCGGTCGAACACCTCGTGGTCGCGCCCGCGTGCGAGTTGCATCAGCTTCTCGCGGGCGAGCGGCTGGCGCGGGTGCTGCGCGAACACGCGGATCAGCGCGTACTCGCCCGTCGTGAGGTGCGTGACCCGGCCCGCGACGGAGAGCGTGCGCGCCGCGAAGTCGAGGCGATGCCGGCCGAACGCGACGACGCCGGACTCGTCGGGCGTGCCCGGAGCGGGCCGCAGCGCGTGCCGGCGCAGCACCGCATGGATGCGCGCGACCAGCTCGCGCGGATTGAACGGCTTGCCGAGGTAGTCGTCGGCGCCCATCTCGAGGCCGACGATCCGGTCGATGTCCTCGCCCTTCGCCGTCAGCATGATGATCGGGACGTCTTCGCCGGCGCCGCGCAGCCGCCGGCAGACCGCGAGCCCGTCCTCGCCGGGCAGCATCAGGTCGAGCACGACGAGGCTCGGCGGGTCGCGCTGCAGCCACTTGTCGAGCTCGCGCGCGTCGGGAATCGCGCGCACCTCGAAGCCCTGGCTCGCGAGGTAGCGGTCGAGGAGGTCGCGCAGCCGGACGTCGTCGTCGACGACCAGGATGCGGGGAGTGTCGCTTTGCGCCTTCGGACTCATCGGCGGCCGAGGGGAGGGAGAGGGATCGCTCGTGCCCATTCCGGGATTGGAACGCACCGGGCCGCGGTCGCGCGAACGCGCGCTGTAACCGATTGTAACGACGGCGCGCTGCCGCAACGCCCGGTTGCACCCGCGGCAGCCCGCCGGGAAACCTTGGGCGCATTCTGCTATCGAAGCTCCTGAGTCCGGCGAGGCGGCACCTCCCCCGCCGGACGATCCCTCCACACACCGAAAGGAACCGACATGTCCCACAACCCCAGCCGCAGGACGTTCGCGCTCGCGGCCGCGACACTTCTCGCGTCGACGCTCGCCGTCGCTGCCCCCGGAGGCCCCGGCGGTCCGATGGGAGGCGGCGGCGCCGGTCCCATGGGGGGGGGCGGCCACATGCGTGGCCCCGGCGGTCCCGGGATGGGCGGACCGGCGATGTCCGGCGGACTCGTCGAGCACGTGATCGACGGGCTCAAGGACAAGCTCTCGCTCGACGCCGCGCAGCTGGCGATGTTCGACAGCGCCCGCGCCCAGACGGTTGCCGCACGCGACAAGATGGTGACCAGCCGCACCGACGTTCGCACCAAGGTGCAGGCGGAGCTGGCGAAGGCCGAACCCGACCTCGCCGCCGTGTCGTCGCTGCTCGAGAGTGCCGAGGAGCAGGGGCGCGCGCTGCGCCACCAGACTCGCGACCAGTGGCTCAAGGTCTACGCGAGCCTGCGCGCCGACCAGAAGCTCATGGTCCGCGACGAACTCAAGGCGCGGATGGCGCGGATG
>JAKLIE010000388.1 GCA_022709775.1 Pseudomonadota bacterium | reverse complement strand
CCGTTCGCGACGACGAGCTGCTCGGGCGGAAGGAGCTCGGTCAGGATGCCGTACTTCGCAGGCGAGTAGGCGGCGGCACCGAGGCCGACGACCGCGTAGGCGAGGAGCGGGTGCACGGCGAACAGCATCAGCGCGCAGCCGACGATCTTGATGCCGTTGGTGATCAGCATCACGCGGCCCTTGGGCATCGAGTCGGCGAACGCGCCGACCAGCGGCGCGAGCACCACGTAGGACACGACGAAGCTCTGCTTGAGTGCCGGCGTCATCCACGCCGCCTCGCTCATCTGGCGCAGGAGCGCGATCGCGGCGACGAGCAGCGCGTTGTCGGCGAGCGAACTGAAGAACTGCGCCGCCATGATCGTGTAGAAGCCGCGCGTCATCTCATCGGCGCTCCGCCGCTGCGGCGCGGGACGGGACGGCGGCACGGACGGCGGTGCGCGGCGGTGCGCGCAACGTCTGGTGCCGGTCGGTGGATCTGTGCAAACGGACTCCGCGACGGTACGTGGGCGCGGGACCGCCGCGAACACGATCGGATTCCCCGATTCGGGGGAAGGCGCGGCGGCGGGGGGCTTTGGTATGATCCCCTTCGAAACCGGTCGCGCGACCGGCGCGTTTATACCACGATTGGCGGGCCGCCCCAATGACGCGGCGCGGAAAGATCGTCGAAACGCAGCCCCGAAGCCCCGCCGTCGCGCGCCGCGTGATCCCCCGACCCCGTGGCCCGACCGCTCTACGCGCAAATCAACCTCGCCGCGCTGCGAGCCAATCTCGCGCGGGCCCGCGTGGCCGCGCCCGGCGCCAAGGTTCTGGCCGTCGTGAAAGCGAACGCCTACGGTCACGGCCTCACGCGGGTGCTGCCCGCCCTCGACGATGCCGACGGCCTGGCGCTCGTGGAGCTGGACGCCGCGTCGACGCTGCGCGAGCGGCACTACACGCGCCGCATCCTCCTGATCGAAGGCTTCTTCGAGGAACGCGAGCTCCCCGAGCTGTCGCAGCGCCGCCTCGCCACTGTGGTGCACAACGAGGAACAGACGGCGATGCTGGAACGCGCTGTCCTGCCCCGGCCGCTCGAGGTGTTCGTCAAGGTGAACGCCGGCATGAACCGACTGGGCTTCCCCCCGGGCGCGGTTGCCCACGTCTGCGAGCGCCTCGCGCACGCACCCTCGGTCGCCGCGCTGCGGCTGATGACCCACCTCGCCCGCGCCGACGAGGACGACGGCGTCGCCGAGCCGCTCGCCGTGTTCGAGGAGGCCTGCCGCGGGCTGCCGTATCCGCGTTCGATCGCGAACTCGGCCGGGGTATTCCGCCACGCGGAGGTCGGCGGCGACTTCGTGCGTCCGGGCATCATGCTCTACGGCGCGACGCCGTTCGCGTTCGACACCGCCGAGATGCTCGGCCTCGCGCCGGTCATGACGCTGCGCTCCGAACTGATCGCGATCCAGTCCCTCAAGGCGAACGACAGCGCCGGCTACGGCGCGAGCTACACGGCGTCGCGGCCGCACCGGCTCGGCGTCGTCGCCTGCGGCTATGCCGACGGCTATCCTCGCCACGCGCCGAACGGGACGCCGGTCCTCGTGTGCGGAAGGAAGGTGCGGATCGCCGGGCGCGTGTCGATGGACATGATCACCGTCGACCTGACGGAGGTGCCCGAGGCCCGCGTGGGCAGCCCGGTCGTCCTGTGGGGCGAGGGCCTGCCGGTCGACGACGTCGCCGCCGCGGCCTCGACCGTCGGCTACGAACTCCTGTGCGCGCTCGCGCCGCGCGTACGTGTCCTCACCACCGAGGTCGGGCGCGTCGACCTCGAGCTCTGAGCGGATCCGTCATGTTCATCGTCGTCACCGGTGCCGCGGGCTTCATCGGCGCGAACCTCGTCCGGGCGCTCAACGAACGCGGCGAGCGGGACGTCATCGCCGTCGACCGGCTCGACGCGTCCGACAAGTTCCGCAACCTCGTCGACTGCGAGATCGCCGACTACCTCGACGCCGACGAGTTCCTCGACCGGCTCGAGGACGGCGACTTCGACGGCGATCTCGGCGCGGTGCTGCACGAGGGCGCGTGTTCCGACACGATGGAGCGCGACGGCGCCTTCATGATGCGCAACAACTACCGCTACTCGGCGCGACTGCTCGACTGCTGCCAGAACGACGACGTGCCCTTCCTCTACGCGTCGAGCGCGTCGGTCTACGGCGGCGGGACGACGTTCGCCGAGGCGCGCGCGAACGAGGATCCGCTGAACGTCTACGCATACTCGAAGTTCCAGTTCGACGAGCTCGTGCGCCGGACGCTCCCGGACCGCACCGCGCCGATCGCGGGCTTCCGGTACTTCAACGTCTACGGGCCGCGCGAGGCGCACAAGGGCCGCATGGCGTCGGTGATGTGGCACTTCTACAACCAGGTCCGCGCCGACGGCAGGGTGCGGCTGTTCGAGGGCACCGACGGCGTCGCGAACGGCGAGCAGCGCCGCGACTTCGTGTCGATCGAGGACGTCGTGCGCATCAACCTCGACTTCCTCGACCACCCCGAGCGCTCGGGCATCTTCAACGTCGGCAGCGGTCGCGCCGAGACGTACAACGCAGTGGCCGCTTCCGTGATCAACGCGGTGCGCGCGGCCGGAGGCGGGCCCGCCTCGGGCGTCGACGAACTGGTGCGCGAGGGCGCGATCTCGTACATCCCGTTCCCGCCGGCGCTCGTCGGCAAGTACCAGAACTACACGAAGGCCGACTTGACGCGGCTGCGCGCGGCGGGCTACGACGCGCCGACGGTGCCGCTCGACGAGGGCGTGCGACGCTACGTCGAATGGCTGATGGCGCGCGATCGCGCCTGACCTCGACACTGGCGGCACGACCGGGGGGATCCGCGCAGACGGTGCGGGTACTCGAGACCGGTCGCGTCCACCATGAAGAGGTCC
>JAKLIE010000387.1 GCA_022709775.1 Pseudomonadota bacterium | reverse complement strand
CGGAAGTCGACGCGCTCCTCGAAGTCGACCTGCGTTCGACCGGGCGCCTGCAGTGGCCGCGACCAGTCGTGGCGCGGGTCGACGTCGTCCGGCCGGATCCGCCGGGGGGGCAGCGGATCGACGTCGCCCGGCCGGATCTGCCGGGGTTCCGGGCGCTTCGCCTTGCTCATCCTCGGGTCCTCCGGCGGCCGGCCACCGGCGGCCGCCTCGCGCTTGCAATCGATTGCACGAACGCTAGACCATCCGGGGAAATCGCGCAAGACTGGAGGCCGTCCGCGCCTGCCCGTCCGCCCGATGCCCACCCGCCGCCCCACGCTTCGCGACGTCGCCGCCGCCGCCGGCGTGCACCCGTCGACCGTGTCGCGCGTGCTCAGGCCGCACACGCGCGGCCTCGTGAGCGAGGCGGTGGCGCGCCGGGTCGAGCGCGTCGTGCGCAGGCTCGGCTATGCGCCCGACGCGGTCGCGGCGGGGCTCCGCACGAGGCGCACCGCCACGATCGGCGTGCTTCTCCCCGACATCGCCAACCCGGTGTTCCCGCCGATCCTGCGCGGGATCGAGCGCGTGCTCGTCCCGCGCGGCTACACGGCGATCATCGCGAACACCGACAACCGGCAGGAGCGCGAGCACGGGGCGCTCGCGGAGCTGGCGGCGCGACGCGTCGACGGCGTCGTCGTCGCGTCCGCGCGCTGGGACGACGACGTCGCGGCGCGGTGCCGCGGGTACGGGCTGCCGGCCGTCATGGTCAACCGCCGGCCGCGCGACGGGCGGATTTCCGCCGTGGTCACCGACGACGAGTCCGGCGCCGCGCAGGCGGTGGCGCACCTGGTCGCGCTCGGGCACCGCGCGATCGGGCACGTCGCCGGACCCGCGTCGCTGTCGACCGGCCGGGCGCGGCGGGCGGGCTTCGTCGCGGCGATGCGCGCGGCGGGCATGCGCGGCGCGCCGATCGTGGCCGCGGCGCGCTACGACATCCCGTCGGGCGCCGCCGCAGCGCGCCGGCTGCTCGACCGCCACTCCGGCCTCACCGCGATCGTCGCGGCGAACGACCTGCTGGCGCTGGGCGTCTACGACGAGCTCGGGCGCCGCGGGCTCGCGTGCCCGCGCGACGTGTCGGTCACCGGGTTCAACGACATGGCGTTCTGCGACCGCTTCGACCCGCCGCTCACGACCGTCGCGATCGCGCACGAGCGCATCGGCGAGGAGGCGGCGCGGCTCGTGCTGGCGTCGATCGGCGGACAGGCGCCGGTCGGCGAACTGATCCGGCTCGAGGCGCGGCTCGTCGTGCGCGGATCGACCGCGAGGCCCCGGCGGGCGCGGGGTTGAGACCCTCGCGCCGGCCGGAGCGCGGCGCAGGGCGAATCAGTCGCCGTCGGTGATCGCGCCGCGGTTCGCCGGCGACACGAGCTTCGTGTATTTGGCGAGCAGCCCCTTCGTGTAGCGCGGCGGCGGCGCCTTCCAGTTCGCGCGGCGCCGGGCGAGCTCGGCGTCGTCGACGTTGAGCTGGATCAGCAGCCTGTGCGCGTCGATCGTGACCGGGTCACCTTCCTCGACGAGCGCGATGGTGCCCCCTGCCTGCGCCTCGGGTGCGACGTGGCCGACGACCATCCCCCACGTGCCTCCGGAGAAGCGTCCGTCGGTGACGAGCCCGACCGACTCGCCCAATCCCTGGCCGATCAGCGCCGACGTCGGCGCGAGCATCTCCTGCATGCCGGGCCCGCCCCTGGGCCCCTCGTAGCGGATCACGACGACGTCGCCGGCGCGGATCTTCTTCGCCATGATCGCCTCCATGCACTGCGGCTCGGAGTCGAACACGCGAGCGGGACCGGTGATCGACGGATTCTTGAGGCCCGTGATCTTGGCGACGCAACCGTCGGGCGCCAGGTTGCCCTTGAGGATCGCGAGGTGGCCCTGCGCGTACATCGGGTTGTCCCACGGCCGGATGACCTCCTGGTCGCGGCGCGGCTCGGACGGGACGCGCTCGAGCTCCTCGCCGATCGTGCGCCCGGTGATCGTCAGACAGTCGCCGAAGAGGAGGCCGTGCGCGAGCAGCATCTTCAGCACCTGCGGCACGCCGCCCGCGTCGCGGAAGTCGGTCGCCACGAAGCGTCCCGAGGGCTTGAGGTCGCAGAGGACCGGCACGCGCCTGCGCACGCGCTCGAAGTCGTCGATCGTCCACTCGACGTCCGCCGCCGACGCGATCGCGAGGTAGTGCAGCACCGCGTTGGTCGAGCCGCCGGTCGCCATCACGAGCGCGATCGCGTTCTCGATCGAGCGACGCGTGATGATGTCGCGCGGCTTGATGTCGCGGCGGATCGCCTCGACGAGCACCTTCGCGCTCTCCGCCGCGGAATCCGCCTTCTCGAGGTCGGGCGAGGCCATCTGCGAGCTGCCCAGCAGGCTGATGCCGAGCGCCTCGAACGACGAGCTCATCGTGTTCGCCGTGTACATGCCGCCGCAGGCGCCGACCGACGGGCAGGCGTTGCGCTCGATGCCGTCGTAGTCCTCCTGGCTCATCTTGCCGGCCGCGAACGCGCCGACCGCCTCGAACGGCGAGACGATCGTGAGCGTCTGGCCCTTCCAGTGGCCCGGCTTGATCGTGCCGGCGTAGACGTAGATGCCGGGGACGTTCATGCGCGCCATCGCGATCGCGCCGGCCGGCATGTTCTTGTCGCAGCCGCCGACGACGAGCACGCCGTCCATGCACTGCCCGTTCACGCTCGTCTCGATCGCGTCGGCGATCACCTCGCGCGAGACGAGCGAGTACTTCATCCCTTCGGTGCCCATCCCGATGCCGTCCGTGACGGTCGGCACGCCGAACACCTGCGGCATCGCGCCGGCCGCCTTGAGCGACTCCATCGCGCGGTCGACCAGCGGCTGAATGCCGGCATTGCAGGGATTCATCGTCGAGTGGCCGTTCGC
>JAKLIE010000386.1 GCA_022709775.1 Pseudomonadota bacterium | reverse complement strand
GCCTCCTTCCAGTGGCGGCGCGAGAACTCGCGCGCGATCGCCTCGACCTCGGCCCGCGCGTGCATCTGGGCCTCGTCGAGCGCCCGCTTCGAGAGCGTCCCGTCGGGAAAGAAGCGCGCCGACATCGTGACGCAGCCGAGCTTGAGCGACTCGAGGCGCTCGGGCTCCATGCCGCGGCCGATGATGAACTCGGTCGACCCGCCGCCGATGTCGACGACCAGGCGCGGTGCGTCGCCGGGCGGGAGCACGTGCGCGACGCCGAGGTAGATGAGGCGCGCCTCCTCGAGCCCGGCGATCACGTCGATCGGGAAGCCCAGCGCCGCACCGGCCCGCGGCAGGAACTTCGCCGCGTTCCTCGCGACGCGGAACGTGTTGGTCGCGACGGCGCGCACGTTCGACGGGTCGAAGCCGCGCAGCCGCTCGCCGAAGCGGGCGAGGCAGGCGAGCGCGTCGCGCTGCGCCTGCGGCGTCAGGTTGCCGTTGCCGTCGATCCCCGCGCCGAGCCTGAGCGTCTCGCGCACCGTGTCGAGGCGGTAGATCTGGTCGCCCTCGACCCGGCCCACCTCGAGGCGGAAGCTGTTGCTCCCCATGTCGACGCAGGCGAGCATCGTCGGGTGGGCGGCGGACGCGCGTCGCGGCATGGCGGTTCGAAGCCTAGCAGATGCGCGCGCCCGCGGGGCCGGACCGCTCCGGGTTCGTGCTACGCTCTTCGGCTGCCGCCTCCGCGCGCAAAGCACCGCGCGCACTCCGCCATGCCGATCGACTACCTGCAGAAGATCCTGACCGCCAAGGTCTACGACGTCGCGATCGAGACGCCGCTCGACCTCGCGCCGACGCTGTCGCACCGCCTCGGCAACCGCGTGCTGCTCAAGCGCGAGGACCAGCAGCCGGTCTTCTCGTTCAAGCTGCGCGGCGCGTACAACAAGATGGCGCACCTGTCCGCGGCCGAGCGCGCGCACGGCGTGCTCGCGGCGTCGGCCGGCAACCACGCGCAGGGCGTGGCGCTCGCGGCGCAGCGCCTCGGGTGCGAGGCGACGATCGTGATGCCGGTGACGACGCCCCAGATCAAGATCACCGCCGTCCAGGCGCGCGGGGCGAAAGTGGTCCTCCACGGCGATTCCTACAGCGATGCCTACGAGCACGCGATGGAGCTCAAGGCGCGGACCGGCGCCACGTTCGTCCACCCGTACGACGATCCCGACGTGATCGCGGGGCAGGGCACGATCGGGATGGAGGTGCTCCGCCAGTGCCAGGGGCCGATCGACGCGATCTTCGTCGCGATCGGAGGCGGCGGCCTCATCGCCGGCATCGGCGCCTACGTGAAGCGGGTGCGCCCGGACGTCCGCATCGTCGGCGTGCAGCCGGTCGACTCGGACGCGATGGCGCGCTCGCTCGCCGCGGGGCGCCGCGTGACGCTGCCCCACGTGGGGCTGTTCGCCGACGGCGTCGCGGTCAAGCAGGTCGGCAAGGAGACGTTCCGCATCGCGCGCGAGGTCGTCGACGAGATCGTGCTGGTCGACACCGACGCGACCTGCGCGGCGCTGAAGGACGTGTTCGAGGATACCCGCTCGATCCTCGAGCCGGCGGGCGCGCTCGCGATCGCCGGCGTCAAGGCCTGGACCGCGCGCCACCGCGTGAAGGGGCACACGTTCGTCGCGATCGCCTGCGGCGCGAACATGAACTTCGACCGGCTGCGCTTCGTCGCCGAGCGCGCCGAACTGGGCGAGCAGCGCGAGGCGGTGCTCGCCGTGACGATTCCCGAGCGGCCGGGCAGCTTCCGCGAATTCTGCCGGCTGCTCGGCAAGCGATCGGTCACCGAGTTCAACTACCGCTATGCCGATGCGTCGACCGCCCACCTGTTCGTCGGCGTCGAGGTGGCCGACCGGCACGAGAAGGACCGCCTGCTCGCCGACCTGAAGCGGCACCGGATCGATGCGCTCGACCTGTCCGACAACGAGATGGCGAAGCTGCACGTGCGACATCTGGTCGGCGGCCACGCGCCGCAGGCGACGGACGAGATCCTCTACCGGTTCGAGTTTCCCGAGCGGCCCGGAGCGCTGATGCGCTTCCTCGAGAGCATGAGCGCGGGATGGAACATCAGCCTGTTCCACTACCGCAACCACGGGGCCGACTACGGGCGCGTGCTGGTCGGCATGCAGGTGCCGCCGAAGGACAAGGCCGAGTTCCGCGGGTTCCTCGCGCGATTGGGCTACGACCACGCCGACGAGACCGACAACCCGGCCTACCGCATGTTCCTCGGTCGCTGAACCGCCGATTCGGTCCCGCCCGGCCGCGGAGCGGATTGCGACCCTGAGGGGCAACCTGTGCCGCGCCGCGTCAGGAGGCCCGCGCGATAACTTGCCGGGATGTTGCATTCCGCGCAAAAGCGGCCGCCTCGCCCGATTCCGGCAAGCTTTATGCTCTAGTCACGACCGGCCGGGCGTGGCAGACTGATTTCCGGGGTTCCGCTCGTCCGCATCGGCGCCGAACGGCGCGGACTTCCCGTGGAGGGACATTGGCCGACCAGAGTGCGCTGTCGGGCGTCAAGGTGATGGTGATCGACGATTCGAACACCATCCGCCGGAGCGCCGAGATCTTCCTGCTGCAGGCCGGATGCACCGTCATCCTGGCCGAGGACGGATTCGACGCGCTGGCCAAGATCGCCGACCACCATCCCGACCTCGTGTTCGTCGACATCATGATGCCGCGGCTGGACGGCTACCAGACCTGCGCGCTCATCAAGAAGAACGCGAGGTTCCAGGCGACGCCCGTGATCATGCTCTCGTCGAAGGATGGACTCTTCGACCGGGCGCGCGGGCGGATGGTCGGGTCGGACCAGTACCTGACGAAGCCGTTCACGAAGGACAGCCTGCTGAAAGCGGTGGCCGCCCACGTGAACCGCGCGGCCGCGTGACCGGAC
>JAKLIE010000385.1 GCA_022709775.1 Pseudomonadota bacterium | reverse complement strand
ATCCGGCACGCGCATGAACGCCTCGCCGACGAGGAACGCCTGCACGCCGCGGCTGCGCATCAGCGCCACGTCCTTGGGCAGCGAGATCCCGCTCTCGGTGACGACGCGCCGGCCCGGCGGGACCTTGGGCAGCAGGTCGAGCGTCGCCGACAGCGAGACGTTGAACGTCTTGAGGTTGCGGTTGTTGATCCCGATGAGCGGCGTGGAGAGCTCGAGCGCGCGGGCGAGCTCCTCCGCGTCGTGGACCTCGACGAGCACCGCGAGCCCGAACTCGCCTGCGCGATGTTCGAAGCGCCGGAGCTGGTCGTCGTCGAGCGCGCCGACGATCAGCAGGATCGCGTCGGCGCCGAGCGCGCGCGACTCGGCGATCTGGTACTCGTCGACGATGAACTCCTTGCGCAGCACCGGCAGCGAGCACGCGGCGCGCGCCGCGACGAGGTAGTCGTTCGAGCCGTGGAAGTACTTGGCGTCGGTGAGCACCGACAGGCACGTCGCGCCGGCGCGCTCGTACGAGGCGGCGATCGCCGGCGGGTCGAACGCCTCGCGCAGCACGCCCTTGGACGGCGAGGCGCGCTTGATCTCCGCGATCACCGCGGGACGGCCGGCCGCGATCGCCGACTCGATCGCGCCGGCGAAGTCGCGCGGCGGCGGGGCGGAGCGGGCCGCGGCGGCGACCTCGTCCCAGGGGCGCGCGAGCTGCGCGGCGATCACCTCCTCGGCCTTGTCCGCGACGATGCGCGCGAGGATGTCGGTGCGCTTCGGGTCCATCGCCCCTCCGGCGTCAGGCCTTCGTGCCGAGCTTCTGCGTCGCCGCGACGAAGGCATCGAGCTTGCGGCGGGCCGCCCCCGACGCGATCGCCGCCCGCGCGCGCTCGATCCCTTCGCCGATCGAGTCGGCGACGCCCGCCGCGTACAGCGCGGTGGCGGCGTTGAGCACGACGATCTCGCGCGGCGTCCCGTCGACGTCGCCGAGCGCCTCGAGCACCATCTCGCGCGACTCCATCGCGTCGGCGACCTTGAGCCCCCGGTGCGACTTCATCGCCATCCCGTAGTCCTCCGGATGGATCTCGTACTCGCGAATCTCGCCGTCCTTGAGCTCGCCGACCATCGTCGCCGCACCGAGCGAGACCTCGTCCAGGCCGTCCTTGCCGTAGACGACCATCACGTGCTTGCCGCCCAGGCGCTGCAGCACGCGCACGTGGATGCCGACCAGGTCCGGGTGGAACACGCCGATCAGCTGGTTGGGCGCGCCGGCCGGATTCGTGAGCGGGCCCAGGATGTTGAAGATCGTGCGGACGCCCAGCTCGCGGCGCACCGGCGCCGCGTGCTTCATCGCCGCGTGGTGCGACGGCGCGAACATGAAGCCGATGCCCGTTTCGCCGATGCACTGCGCGACCGCACCCGGCGTCAGCATGATGTTGGCGCCGAGCGCCTCGAGCACGTCGGCGCTGCCCGACTTCGACGACACCGACCGGCCGCCGTGCTTCGCGACGCGCGCGCCGGCCGCCGCCGCGACGAACATCGACGCGGTCGAGATGTTGAACGTGTGCTGCGCGTCCCCGCCGGTGCCGACGATGTCGACCAGGTGCCCGGCGTCGGGCACCTCGACCTTCGTCGCGAACTCGCGCATCACCTGCGCGGCCGCGGCGATCTCGCCGATCGTCTCCTTCTTGACCCGCAGGCCGACGGTGAGCGCCGCGATCATCACCGGCGACACCTCGCCGCTCATGATCCTGCGCATGAGCGACAGCATCTCGTCGTGGAAGATCTCGCGGTGCTCGATCGTGCGCTGGAGCGCGTCCTGCAGCGACATGGTCATCGTGGACTCCGGTTCGGGCGACGGGCGCGGGGGAACGTCCCGGCGCTCACGACATCCGCAGAAAGTTGGCGAGCAGGCGCATGCCGTGCTCGGTGAGGAGCGCCTCGGGATGGAACTGGACGCCCTCGACGGCGAACGTCCGGTGGCGCACACCCATGATCTCGCCGTCGTCCGCGCGCGCGCTCACCTCGAGCGACGGCGGCAGGCTCGACGGCTCGATCGCGAGCGAGTGGTAGCGCGTCGCCGTGAACGGCGAGGGCAGGCCGGCGAACACGCCGCGCGAGTCGTGCGCGACCGGCGAGACCTTGCCGTGCATCACGTGCTGCGCTCGCACGATCGTCCCGCCGAACGCCTGGCCGATCGCCTGGTGGCCGAGGCACACGCCGAGGATCGGCACGCGGCCGCCGAAACGCCGGATGATCGGCACCGAGATGCCGGCCTCGTTCGGCGTGCAGGGCCCCGGCGACACGACGATCCGCTCCGGCTGCCACGCCTCGACCTGCTCGAGCGTGATCGCGTCGTTGCGGTGGACGTGCACCTCCGCCCCGAGCTCGCCCAGGTACTGGACGAGGTTCCAGGTGAAGCTGTCGTAGTTGTCGATCATCAGCAGCATGGTCGTCCCGGCCGCCGGCGGCGGCGCGCACGGCGGCCGCTCAGCGGTCCGTGCTGACGATCGAGGAGAGCTGGCCCGCGGCGCCGGCCAGGTAGAACGTCACGACCCGGCTCTCGCCGATCGCCTGGTCGGCGATCGTGAGCGCCGTCGCCCCCGAGGCGGGATCCCGGAAGGTGACCGTGTACGTCGCCGCGTCGAGCGTGAAGTATTCGGACGCGGTGCGTGCCGCGAGCGAGGACACCAGCCTCGTATCGCCGAGGTAGACGTCGTACGCGGCGCTGTCGGAGCTCCCGTTCACGAAGCGCACGCGGCACTTCCCCGCGAGCGGGACGATGTTGTCGTCGGCGAACGCGATCGCCTGCACCGCACCCGGGAAGCCGGCGACCAGCACCGAGATGTCGCTCGTCGACTCGAGCGTCCGCTGCAGCGACGCGATCGCCGCGCCCGCCGTGCTCGTCGCCTCGAACGAGAGCGTGTGCGCGCCGACGGTCTGG
>JAKLIE010000384.1 GCA_022709775.1 Pseudomonadota bacterium | reverse complement strand
TCTACAGCGGCAACGACGACTCGGCGCTCGCGCTGATGGCGCTCGGCGGCCACGGCGTGATCTCGGTGACCGCCAACGTCGCGCCGCGCGAGATGGCGCGGTTGTGCGCGGCCGCGCTCGCCGGCGACCTGAAGGGCGCGCGCGCGATCAACGACCGGCTGCTCCCGCTGCACAGGCGCCTGTTCGTCGAGGCGAATCCGGCGCCGGTCAAGTGGGCGCTCGCCGAGATGGGGCGCATCGCCAACGAGCTGCGCCTTCCGCTCGTGCCGCTTTCCCACCCGTGCCACGAGCCGGTTCGCGCCGCGCTGCGCGAAGCGGGCTGTCTCTAGTGTCCCCGACGGAACCCGCACGCATGACGGCATCCGCAACGATTCTCCGCCCGGCGTCGATCGCGACCGTCGCGCTGGCTCTCGCGCTTTCGGGCTGCGAGTCGATGAACCTCACCAAGCGCATCGACTACAAGTCGACGTCGACCGGACCCGCGCTGGAACTGCCTCCCGACCTCACCACCCCGCGCTACGACGACCGCTTCTCGGTGTCGACGGCGAGCGGGCTGGCCGCCCAGCAGGCGAGCGGCAAGTCGCGCGAGGCCGAGTTCCTGGCGACCGTGCCCCACGCGCGCGTCGCGCGCGCCGGCAACGAGCGCTGGCTGGTCGTCAAGGTCTCGCCCGAGCAGGCGTGGAGCGTCGCGCGCAGGTTCTGGGCAGACACCGGCTTCGTGCTCGCGGTCGAGCAGCCTGCGCTCGGCGTGATGGAGACCGACTGGGCGGAGAACCGCGCCGACATTCCGGCCGACGCGCTCCGCCGCACGCTGGGCCAGTTCGCGGACATCTTCTACACGACCTACAGGCGCGACAAGTACCGCACGCGAGTCGAGCGCGGGGCGGAGCAGGACACCGTCGAGATCTACGTCTCGCACAGGGGCATGGAGCAGGTGCCCACCACCAAGATCGACAATTCGTCGCCGGCCGCGTTCGCGTGGGCGCTGATGCCGCCCAATCCCGACCTCGAGGCCGAGATGCTGATGCGTCTGATGGTCCGGTTCGGATCGACGGAGCCGCAGGCGATCGCCGCGGTCGCGCAGGCCGCCGCGCAGCCCGACCGCGCGCGCGTAGAGAAGGGCGCCGACGGCGTGCCGAAGCTCGTCGTCGACGAGACGTTCGACCGCGCGTGGCGGCGCGTCGGCCTCGCGCTCGATCGTACCGGTTTCACCGTCGTCGACCGCGACCGCTCGACCGGCGTCTATTACGTCCGCTACGCCGACCCCGACGCCGAGATCGGCAAGAAGGACCAGGGCTGGATCGCGAAGCTGGCGTTCTGGCGCAAGGACGAGTCCGAGAAGCCGGAGCAGTACCGGATCGCGGTCGTCGAAGCCCCGCCGAGCAGCGTCGTGACCGTGCAGGACACGAAGGGCGCTCCCGACAAGTCGCCTGCGAGCGACCGCATCCTCGCGCTCCTCAAGGACCAGCTCAAGTGATTCCGGGGCCATCGCGGCCCGGGCGCGACGGCCTCGCCATCGTCGGCCGACCCTGATGCGCTTCGCCTCGCTCGGCAGCGGCAGCGAAGGCAACGGCCTCGTCGTCGAGGCGGGCGGCTCGCGGCTGATGATCGACTGCGGGTTCGGGGTGCGCGACGCCGCCGCGCGCCTCGCGCGACTCGGCCTCGAGCCGGGAGACCTCGATGCGATCGTCGTCACCCACGAGCACTCCGACCACGTCGGGGGCGTCGCGGCGCTCGCCTCGCGGCACGCGATTCCCGTCTGGCTCACGTTCGGCACGCTCTCGACGACCGGCGAGCGCTTCGCCGGCATGGATCGCGTGTACGGGTTCGACAGCCACGACACGTTCGCCGTGGGCGCGATCGAGGTACGTCCGTTCCCCGTCCCGCACGACGCGCGCGAGCCGGTGCAGTTCGTCGTCACGGACGGCGCCGTCCGGCTGGGCGTGGTCACCGACCTCGGCACGTCGACGCCGGTCGTCGAGCGCGCGCTGTCGGGCTGCGACGCGCTCGTCATCGAGTGCAATCACGACGCGACGATGCTGGCGGACGGGAAGTACCCGCAGCCGCTCAAGGCGCGCATCGCGGGCAGGTACGGCCACCTCGACAACGCCTCGTCCGCCGCGCTCGTCGCCGCGATCGACACCTCGCGGCTGCGCCACGTGGTCGCCGCGCACCTGTCGAAGGAGAACAACACCCCGGCGCACGCGCGCGCGGCGCTCGCGGAGGCACTGAACTGCGCCGCCGACTGGATCGGCATCGCCGACCAGGCGGCGGGCTTCGACTGGCGGGAGATCTGAATGCAGAAGGGCGCCGAACTCTATCGTGGCAAGGCGAAGACGGTCTACGCGACCGACGACGCGCGCTACCTGATCATGCACTACCGCGACGACGTCTCGGCGTTCGACGGCGCGAAGCTCGCCAAGCTAGATCGCAAGGGCGAGACCAACAACCGTATCAATGCGTACGTGATGGGCAGGCTCGCCGCGGCGGGCGTGCCGACGCACTTCGTTCGCCTGATCGACGAGCGCGAGTCGCTCGTGCGCGCGATGAAGATGATCCCGGTCGAGTGCGTCGTGCGCAACGTGTGCGCCGGCTCGATGGCGAAGCGCTACGGCGTCGCCGAGGGCACGCGCCTCCCGGAACCGGTCTTCGAGTTCTTCTACAAGAGCGACGCGCTGCACGACCCGCTCTGCAACGACGACCACATCCGCGCGCTCGGCTGGGCGACCGAGCGCGAGATCGCCGAGATGAAGGCCATCACGCACCAGGTCAACGGGGTGCTGAAGCCGATGTTCGCGAATGCCGGCATCGACCTCGTCGACTACAAGCTCGAGTTCGGCCACCCGGTCGACGACCCGGACGGCGCTCTCACGCTCGGCGACGAGTTCACGCCGGACGGCTGCCGTCTCTGGGACGCGAAGACCGGCGAGAAGATGGAC
>JAKLIE010000383.1 GCA_022709775.1 Pseudomonadota bacterium | reverse complement strand
TGAAGGGAGGCCGCTGCGAGGCATGCCAGGGCGACGGCCTCATCAAGGTCGAGATGCACTTCCTGCCCGACGTCTACGTGCCGTGCGACGTGTGCCACGGCCAGCGCTACAACCGCGAGACGCTCGAGGTCCGATACAAGGGCAGGAGCATCCACGAGGTGCTCGCGATGACGGTCGAGCAGGCGCACGCGTTCTTCGAGCCGGTGCCCGCGGTCGCGCGCAAGCTCGCGACGCTGCTCGACGTGGGCCTGGGCTACATCACGCTCGGCCAGTCGGCGACGACGCTGTCCGGCGGCGAGGCGCAGCGCGTGAAGCTCGCGCTGGAGCTGTCGAAGCGCGACACCGGGCGCACGCTCTACATCCTCGACGAGCCGACCACCGGGCTGCACTTCCACGACATCGAGCTCCTGCTCACGGTGCTCCACCGGCTGCGCGACCACGGCAACACCGTCGTGGTCATCGAGCACAACCTCGACGTCATCAAGACCGCCGACTGGATCGTCGACCTCGGTCCCGAGGGAGGCGCGGGCGGAGGGCGGGTCGTCGCCGAAGGGGCGCCCGAGGACGTGGCCAGGACCGCCGCCAGCCACACCGGCCGCTATCTCGCGCCCGCGCTCGAGGCGCATGCCCGCCACGCGGGGAAATCCCCCGGCCATTCGCCGCCGAAGTCGGTACGCGGACGCAAGGTTTCCAGCGACCTGCTGGGATAGCCTTGCGCTGCCGGGCGGAGGCGCGAGAGTCGTCGTCGACGTCGCGCGCGGACCGGTCGCGGCCGGCCGGCGGCGGGGCGCGATTCTCCACGATCCGTGATCGGCGCATTCCCCGCGGGGTCTGGCCGGCGCGCGGCGGGACCGCTAGACTCGCGGCTCCATGGGAACGGCTGAACCGGGCGTCGCCGACGTCCTCGTGATCGGCGGCGGCAACGCAGCGCTGTGCGCCGCGCTGACGGCCCGCGAGGCGGGCGCGTCGGTGCTGATGCTCGAGTCGGCGCCGCGCGAGTGGCGCGGCGGCAACTCGCAGCACACGCGCAACCTGCGGTGCATGCACGACGCGCCGCAGGACGTGCTGACCGGCGCGTATCCCGAGGAGGAGTTCTGGGAGGACCTGCGCAAGGTCACCGGCGGGATCACGAACGAGGCGCTCGCGAGGCTCGCGATCCGCGATTCGTCGCGCTGCCGCGACTGGATGCGGCGCCACGGCGTGCGCTTCCAGCCCTCGCTCTCGGGCACGCTGCACCTGTCGCGCACCAATGCGTTCTTCATGGGCGGCGGCAAGGCGCTCGTCAACGCCTACTACCGCAGCGCCGAGCGGCTCGGCGTGGCGGTCCGCTACGACTCGCCGGTCGACCGGATCGAACTCGACGGCGGCCGCTTCGTCGCCGCACACGTCGGCAGCGTGCGCGTCGAGGCGCGCGCCTGCGTGTTGGCCGCGGGCGGCTTCGAGTCGAACCGCGAGTGGCTGCGCGAGGCCTGGGGCCCCAACGCGGACGGGGAGTGGCCCGCCGACAACTTCCTGATCCGCGGCACGCGGTTCAACACCGGCGTGCTCCTCAGGTTCATGATCGACGCCGGCGCCGACACCGTCGGCGACCCGTCGCAGTCGCACTGCGTCGCGATCGACGCGCGCGCACCGCTCTACGACGGCGGGATCTGCACGCGTGTCGACTGCGTCTCGCTCGGCATCGTCGTCAACCGGCAGGCGAGGCGCTTCTACGACGAGGGCGAGGACTTCTGGCCGAAGCGCTACGCGATCTGGGGGCGCCTGGTCGCGCAGCAGCCCGGGCAGCTCGCGTGGTCGGTGATCGACGCGAAGGCGGCGGGCCGCTTCATGCCGCCCGTGTTCCCGGGGACGCGCGCCGAGACGTTCGACGCGCTCGCCCGCGAACTCGGCCTCGACCCTGCGGCGTTCGTGCGCACCGTCGACGACTACAACGCGGCGTGCCGCGTCGGCACGTTCGACCACACGGAGCTCGACGATTGCCGCACCGAGGGTCTCGCGCCCGCGAAGACGCACTGGGCGCGCCCGCTCGACCGGCCGCCGTACACCGCCTACCCGCTGCGCCCGGGCATCACGTTCACCTATCTGGGTCTGAAGACCGACGAGCGCGCGGTCGTGCATTTCGGCGGGCGCGCGAGCCCGAACCTCTTCGTCGCGGGCGAGATGATGGCGGGCAACGTGCTGGGCATGGGCTACACGGCGGGCGTCGGCATGACGATCGGCACGGCCTTCGGCCGCATCGCCGGGCGCGAGGCGGCGGCCGCGGCCGCGCACTCGGGGGCGGGGCATGCAACGGCTTGAGGCGCTCGCGGTCGAAGCGCGCGCCCTTGCCGCGGGTGCCGTGCGGCCGGGCGACGCGGAGGCCGAGGCCGCACGCATCCTGCAGATATGCAACGCCTGCCGCTACTGCGAGGGCTACTGCGCGGTGTTCCCGGCGATGACGCGCCGGCTCGAGTTCGGCCGCGACGACGTGCACTACCTCGCGAACCTGTGCCACAACTGCGGCGCGTGCCTGCACGCGTGCCAGTACGCGCCGCCGCACGACTTCGGCGTGAACGTGCCGCGCGCGATGGCCCAGGTGCGTCAGCGGACCTACACCGAGTACGCGTGGCCGTCGTCGCTGGGAGTGCTCTACCGGAACAACGGCATCGTGCTGGCGCTTGCGCTCGCCGGCGGCCTCGCGCTGTTCCTCGTGCTCCTGCTCGCGATGAAAGGCAGCGTGCTGCACGCGCCGCTCGCCGGCGACTTCTACGCGGTGTTCCCGCACAACCTTCTGGTGGCGATGTTCGGGGCGGTGTTCGGGTTCGCGGTGCTGGCGCTCGCAATCGGCGTGCGCCGGTTCTGGCGCGACGCGTCGCCGGGGGCGGGGTCGGGTGAGGCGTTCGCGGAGGCCGCCGCGAGCGCGCTCGCGCTCGAGTACCTCGACGGAGGGCACGGCGAGGGTTGC
>JAKLIE010000382.1 GCA_022709775.1 Pseudomonadota bacterium | reverse complement strand
GTCGCGTGGGCGAACGCGCAGTGCGACCGGCTGGGCGGGTTGCGGTCGGGACAGATCGTGACGACCGGCACCATCACGCCGCCCCGACCGGTCGACCGGCCTTGCCGCGTGCGAGCGACGATCGAGGGCGTCGGCGACGTCGCGCTGACGCTTGCGGCGCCGCGCGCCTGAACGCCGGGCGCGTCACGGCGAGGCGCTGCGCGCGTTCTGCAGCCGGTAGACGGCCAGGTCGGGCGCGGCCGAGGCATCGCGGAACGACGGACCGTCGCGAAACGCGCGCACCTGCAACTCGAACGCCGGCGCGTCGGCCCAGCCTTCGACGAGCACGATCCAGCGCGGAATCGCGGTCGCGCTTCCGCGCGCCTTCTTCTCGGCGGTCTCGATCGCGCTCGCCGCCTCGTCGGCGACGAGCAGATGCGCGCCGGCGACGCCCGGTGACGCCGCGAGCGCATCGAGCGCGCCGGCCATGAACGCGCGATGATCGCCTGCGCGGGCGCCGGCGACGTCGTACCGGAAGGTCGCGATCAGGCCGCCCTCGCCGGCACCTCTCGAATGCGCGACTTCGCACAACGAGCGCGCGACGCCGCGGAAGTGCCTGACCGTCGCGACCGTCCACGGCGTCGGATGGTCCAGGCGGTCGAGGTAATCGCGCCCCGACAGCACCGCCTTGTTCGCGGTCTCGTAGAGGTTGAAGTACTCGGGCGCGCCGGCGATCGCGACGTAGCGCCGCCCCCGGAGGAATCCGGGAACCGACGCGCGTTCGGGCATGTGCTCGGTGCCGTGCCACGCATAGAACTCGTCGCGGCCCTCCGGCGCAATGTCGTGCCAGATCGCGACCGCGCCCGCGCCTGCCAGGCTCATGCCTGCACCGCGGAAGACGAGCGAGTCATTGGACCGGCATCGTCGCCAGGCGAACTTCTGCGCGAGAGCGAGCGCTTACACTCTTCGCCTCGGCGAGTAACCGTGACGCACCGGACGCCGCGAATCACTTCGCCGGATACTCGTAGAAACCCTTGCCCGACTTCCTCCCGAGCCAGCCCGCCACGACCATCTCGCGCAGGAGCGGCGCCGGGCGGTACTTCGGGTCGGCGAAGTCGCGGTAGAAGACCTCCATCACCGCGAGCATCACGTCGAGGCCGATCATGTCGGCCAGCGCGAGCGGACCGATCGGGTGGTTGCAGCCGAGCTTCATGCCTTCGTCGATCGCCTGCGCGGTCGCGAGCCCTTCCTGGAGCGCGAAGATCGCCTCGTTGATCATCGGGCACAGGATGCGGTTGACGACGAATCCCGGACTGTTCTTCACGACGATCGGCGTCTTGCCGAGACGCTTCGCGAAGCCTTCCGCCAGCGCGACCGTCGCGTCGCTGGTCTGCAGGCCCCGGATCAGCTCGACCAGCGCCATCATCGGCACCGGATTGAAGAAGTGCATGCCGATGAAGCGGTCGCCGCGTTGCGTGACCGCCGCCAGCTGCGTGATCGAGATCGACGAGGTGTTCGACGCGACGACGGCGTCGCTCTTCGCGATCTCGTCCACCTTCCTCAGGATCTCGAACTTGATCGCCGGATTCTCGGTGGCGGCCTCGACGACGAGGTCCGCCTCCGCGAGATCGTGGTAGCGCGTCGACGGGTGGACGTGCGCGAGAGCGGCGTCGCGCTGCGCGGCGGTGAGCTTCTCCTTCTTGACGAGGCGTTCCAGGCTCCCCGCGATCGTCGCACGCCCCTTCTCGAGCGCCGCATCGGAGACGTCCACCATCACCGCCCGAATGCCGGAAACCGCGCACGCCTGCGCGATTCCGTTGCCCATCGTCCCGGCGCCGATCACGCCGACGGTCCTGACCGTGCTCATCGAAGGTCCCTCATCGTCCGAAAGACCGCGATTATGCCGCGGCGGAGCCGCCGACCGTAACCCGTGCCTGCCGCGAAGCGGGGTGCGCGACCGGGCGTGCGGCTAGCCGCCAACCATCGCGGCGCGGCGCGGCGCGGCGGCGCCGGTGCGGCGCGCGGCACGCGCGGCGGGTTCGCGACGAGCCCCGCGACGAACGTGTCGACGAGCGCAGGGGCGCACGCGCGAAGGTCGAAGGACGTCGGGTCGAGCGTCCATCCGTGCATGAGCCCGGTCAGGTACGCGTAGAGCGCCTCCACCGCAAGGGCCGTGTGGGTGTCGCGAGGCAATTCGCCCGCGGCGACGGCCCGCGCGATCACCGACTCGACGCGCGCCCGGGCCTGCCGGCAGTCGCGGTCGTGCCGCTCGGCGATACCGGCGAGCTCTCCGGCGAGCTCGCTGCGGTGGAACATGATCTCGAACACGGCCTGCGTGCGCGGATCGCGGGTCAGGTGCGCGAGCGCGTCGACGCACAGCGCGCGCAGCGTCGCGATCGGCGAATCGGTCTTCGCCCCGCTCGCCCGCTCGGCGAGCGTGTCCATGGGGCTCGTCGCGCGCTGACACATCGCGGCGAACAGATCGGCCTTGTCGCGGAAGTGCCAGTAGACGGCGCCGCGGGTCACGCCGGCGGCCTCGGCCACTTCCTGCAATGATGTGCCCGCCACGCCGCGCCGCTCGAACACCCGCTCGGCTGCGTCGAGCAGCGCGTGGCGGGTCTGTTGGGCTTCTTCCTTGGTGCGGCGGACCATCGGCGTGTTTCTCGTAGAGAAGAAAACTCACATACGTTTGTGAATGTATGTTTATACTACAGTCTTGGCGCGCTGCACAGTGCGTCCGAGCCTTCTGCAAGGAATAACAAGTGAGCTCATGTCCCCATGGCGCCGTGGCGCCCCGTCGTTTTGCCGCCGCACTGCTGGCGCTGTCGCTGGCCGCCTGTGGCGGCGGTAGTGAAAAGAAGGCGGCCGCGCCCGGCGCCGGTGGCGGCGGGCCGCCGCCGGCCGAAGTGGCGGTGATCACGGTGACGCAGCAGAACGCGCCGCTGCTCATCGAGCTGCCCGGCCGCG
>JAKLIE010000381.1 GCA_022709775.1 Pseudomonadota bacterium | reverse complement strand
AGCGCGCGATGGCGACTGCCCGGATCGAGCCCGTGGCGCGCGATCAGGGCGTCGAGTCCGTGGCTCGCGGCTTCGGGGTCGAGCCGGCGGGACAGCCGCACGGTGCACAGCGCTCGCGGCGAAAAGGGCAGCCCCGAGCGTCCGAGTTCGTGCTTCAGGAATCCGAAATCGAACCTGGCGTTGTGCGCGACGAACAGGCAGCCGTCGAGGCGCTCGGAAACGTCTCGCGCGAGCGACGCGAACGTCGGCGCGCCGCGCACCATCGCGTCGGTGATGCCGGTGAGCGACTGGATGACCGGGGGGATCGGGACGCCGGGATCGACGAGCGACGACCACTCGGAGACGCGCGGCGGCCCGCCTTCCGGGTCCCGGTCGACGCGGACGATGCCGATCTCGGTCACCCGGTCGGCGGCGGCCCGCGTTCCGGTGGTCTCCAGGTCGACGAACGCGAGGGAAGGGGCGAAGAGCTTCACGCCGGGGCAGGGAATCCTGGAGAGGGCTGCAAGGGGCTTGACCGGCGAACGTTCGTTCGTTATGGTAACACCATGTCGAACGATCGTTCCTACCTCGAGTCGCTACAGGACTACTATGCGCGCCACCGCGCGCTGCCGTCCTACGCCTCGATCGGCGGCCTGCTCGGCCTCAAGTCGAAGTCGTCGGTGGCGGCTCTGGTCGCCCGGCTGAAGCTGGCGGGCTTCCTCGACTCGACGCCGGATCGCCGGCTTGCGCCGACGCGCCGGTTCTTCGCGCGGCCGCTCGCCGATTCGCCGGTGCGCGCCGGGCTGCCCGAGCCCGTCGAGGACACGGAGGCCGACGCGCTCACCATCGACGACTACCTGATCGAACATCCGTCGCAGACGGTGCTCGTGCGCGTCAAGGGCGATTCGATGATCGACGCGGGGATCCTCGAAGGCGACCTCGTCGTCGTCGAGAAGCAGCCGTCGGCGAAGAAGGGCGACGTCGTCGTCGCGATCGTCGACGGACAGTTCACGCTCAAGCGCCTCGACGTCGACCGCGGCCAGTTCATCCTGCGCGCCGAGAACAGGGCCTATGCCCCGATCCGCCCCGAAGGCTCGCTCGAGATATTCGGCGTGATGGTCGGGCTCGTGCGCAAGATGTAGTTCTTTGGCGTACCGGGACGCCGGGTCGGGAACGGCGTTCCTCCCGGACGGATCGCCATCGAAAGACCCGCGGGCGCCGGGAAGCTTAAGGCTCGGAACCCGAGGTCCCGGATCCCGAAGACCGCCCGCCCGCCACGCGGTTTCGCCCGGCCGCCTTGGCACGATACATCGCCGCATCCGCGGCCCCCAGCATCGCGTCGGGACCCGGCAGCGACGTGTCGGCGCACCAGCCGATGCTCACCGTGATCGCGAGGCCGGGCGCGATGCCGGACCAGTCGTGGCGCTCGACGGCGGCACGCACCTTCTCGCACGCGGCGCCGGCCGCGTCCGGACCGGTCTCGAGGAGCACGAGAACGAACTCCTCGCCGCCGTAGCGCGCCACGAGATCCGTGTGACGCACCTCGCGGACGAGCAGGTTCGCGATCGCCTTCAGGACCGCGTCGCCGGTCGCGTGCGTCCATCGGTCGTTCACCTGCTTGAAGTGATCGAGGTCGGCGATCGCCACGGTGAGCGTCCGGCCGTAGCGCACTGCCCGGTCGTACTCGTCGCGCAAGCGCTGGTCGAGGCGGCGCCGGTTCGCGACGCCGGTCAGGCTGTCCTCGCGCGTCTGGCGCTCGAGCTCGACGACGAGCCGGGTCTTCTGGGCGTCGGCGGCGGCGAGATCGAGGTTCACGGCCGCGAGCCGTGCGTTCGCCTTCGCGAGTTCGTCCTGCTTGGCGCGCAGCAGATCCGCCTCGCGCTGCGCTGTCGAGACCTGGTAGCGTACCGAAAGCACCTTGAGCCGGCGGTCGGAGGCCTCCGACATCAGCGCACGCTCGATCTCGCGGCTCGCGCGCAGGTGACGAACCGCCTGCGCCGGCTCGCCGCAGCGCTCGTGGAGATCCGCCAGCGCGTCGTGCGCTTCGAGCTCGAACGTGCGCAGACCGTGCCGCTCGGAGGACGACAGCGCGAACGCGAGATGCGCGCGCGCCTCGGCCGGACGGCCGGTCCGGTCGCACACGCGCCCGAGACCCAGCGACGCGTTCACCACGCCTTCGTCGTAGCCGGTCGCGGTCGAGCGCTCTAGCGCCTCGCGCAGCGCGCGCTCGGCCTCGTCAAGCCGGTCCATGCGCTCGAGCGTCGCGCCGAGGTTGTTGAGCGCCCCGGCCTGGCCGAGCGCTTCCCCGGCGGCACGGAAGCCCGCGAGCGCCGACTGCAGCGTTGCGAGGGACTCGTCGAGCCGCCCGAGGTTCTTCAGGTTGATTCCGATGTTGTTGAGCGTACGCGCGTGCTCGACCGGATCGGACTCGGCGACCGACAGCGCGAGGCTGCGCCGGTACCAGTCGAGTCCGTCCTCGGGCCGGCCCGCACGCGAATGCACGACGCCGATCGTGCGCATCGCGGCCGCCTGCGAGCGCAGGTCGCCCGACGCCTCGGCGATCGCGAGCGCGCGCAGGTGATGCGCGAGCGCCTGCGGCGCGTAGACCTGACCGATGCCGCGCAGCGCGTCGGCGCGACCGGCGTCGTCGCCCACCGCCTGGAATCCGGCCAGCGCTTCGCGGTACGCCGCGAGCGCGCCGGATTCGTCGAGCGCGAGTTCGGCGGCGCGTCCTTCTAGGTAGCGCGCGCGCGCCCGGGCGCCGACGTCGGACGCCGCCGTCGCGAGCGCGGTCGCCTCGGCAGCGAGCCGGGCGGCGCTGCGCGCGTCTTTCGATAGCGCCGTCGCCGACTCGGCGAGGAGTTCGGCCAGCCGGTCTGCCGGCGGCGCGGCGCGCGCGGGCAGGGGGACGGCGCCCCTCATTCAGCGGCTCCCGACGGCGACACTTCCACCAGGCAATCGTAGAACGTTGCCGC
>JAKLIE010000380.1 GCA_022709775.1 Pseudomonadota bacterium | reverse complement strand
GTCGCCGTCGACTCGTAGCGCATCGCGGCGGTCGCGTCGAGGGCGTCCGCGACGTCCGGCTGCGCCGCCACGTCCGGCGCGAACACGTGGGCGAGCTGGTGCGGGCCGACCGCGACGATCGCTGCGGCTGCGCGCCAGGTTGCGCCGCCGGCGTGGATGTCGACGCCCCGGTCCGACGCGGACGCCACGACCGCGGCGGACCGCAGCCGGATATCCCCGCCGCGGGCCTCGATGCGCCGGGCGGCGGGCTCGGGGAAGAGCTCGGAGAGGTCGAGCATCGGCAGCAGGAAGTCGGACGCGCCGGGGCCGTGGGCGACGCGGCCGAGCAGGTGGGCGAACACCTGCGCCGAGGCGCGGTCGGTGGGCGTGTTGAGCGCGGCGAGCGCGAGCGGCGCGAAGACGCCGCGCGCGACGCGCCGCGGCAGCGACGCGAGCATCGCGTCGACGGATTCCGCGGCGGGGCGCTCGTAGTTCGACTCGCGCAGCGCCTTCAGCCAACGCAGCGCGGCGACGCGCTCGCCGAGGCCGATCCCCTTGGCGAGCGCGAGCCCGGCCGCGATGTTCCACGGCGGCGGCAGTCGCGATGCCCGCATGCGGATCGCGGCCGCGTCGCGCGCGAACGGCGCGATCTCGAGCCGTTGCCGGTGCAGTCCGGGGTCGACGCGGCGGCCGTGCACGGCTCCCAGCGCCGACCGCGTGGCATCGTAGGCGCCGACGAGCAGGTGCTGGCCGTTGTCGATCGCGAGCCCGGCGCGCTCGACGCGGCGCGCGCGGCCGCCGAGCACGCTCGCCGCCTCGTGCAGGACGACCGGGATGCCCCGGCTCGAGAGCGCCCACGCTGCCGCGCATCCGGCCCATCCGCCGCCGATCACGGCGACCGGCACTCCGGTGCGGCCGCGCTTCGACGCGGTGTCGGCGTTCACGCTCACACCGAACGCGCCGTGCGCCACGCGATCCACAGCTTGCGCAGCGGCGTCAGCGCGATCCGGCGGTCCAGCACGTGGTAGCCGTCGCGCGCGATCTCGTCCAGGAGCGCGCGGTAGATCGCGGCCATCGCGAGGCCCGCGCGCTGCGCCTTGCGGTCGCGAGGGGCGAGCTGCCCCATCGCGCGGTCGTACCAGGCGCGCGCCCGATCGACCTCGAACGCCATCAGCGCGGAAAAGCCGGGCTCCTCGCGCGCCCGGAGGACCGCGGACGCCGACACGCCGAAGCGCGCGAGATCCTCCTGCGGGAGGTAGATGCGGCCGCGGCGCGCGTCCTCGCCGACGTCGCGGACGATGTTGGTGAGCTGGAACGCGATGCCGAGGTCACGTGCGAACCCGGCGGTCGATGCCTCCTCGTAGCCGAAGATCTCGGCCGACATGAGCCCCACGACCCCGGCGACGCGATGGCAGTAGCGCTCGAGATCGGCGAAGTCCGCGTAGCGCTGCTGCGCGAGATCCATCGCCATGCCGTCGATCACCGCGTCGAAGTGCTCGCGTGGCAGCCGGAACGAGCGAACGACCGGCACGAGCGCCTTCGCGACCGGGTGCTGCGGCACTCCCTCGTACGTTGCGCCGACCTCGGCGCGCCACCACGCGAGCTTGGCCCGGGCGACCGCCGGGTCGTGCACTTCGTCGACGACGTCGTCGACCTCGCGGCAGAATGCGTAGAGCGCAGTGATCGCGCGCCGTCGCTCCGGCGGAAGGAGCCTGAAGCTGTAGTAGAAGGACGACCCGCTCCGTGCGGCCCTCGACTCGCAGTACTGGTCCGGGCTCATGCGGCCCCTCCCCGGGGCACCAGCGTTCGCCAGCCCACGCGAAGCCAGTCGGAGGTCGAGAGCACCGGGCGCGAACGGAACACGTCGCCGTCGACGGCATCGATGCGGTCGAGGATCGCGAGGCCGCCGGCGACGACGGCGCGAAGCTCGAGGCCGATGCGCCAGGGCAGGCGCGACGCGAGCGGCCGGCCCTCGAGGAGCATCTCGCGGGCGCGCGCGGTCTCGAAGCGCATCAGCGTGCGCCAGGCGGCGTCGCAGCGCGACTCGGCGATCTGCCGCTCGGTCACGCGGTGGCGGGCGAGTTCGTCCTGCGGCAGGTAGACGCGGCCCTTCCCGTAGTCGACCGCGACGTCCTGCCAGAAATTGGCGAGCTGGAGCCCGGTGCAGATCGCGTCGCTCGCCTCGAGGTTCGCCGCGGACTCCCGCCGGTAGAGCGCGAGCAGCAGGCGTCCGACCGGATCCGCCGACCGGCGGCAGTAGTCGCGCAGCGCCGCGAAGTCCGCGTAGCGATGCACCGTCACGTCCTGTGCGAATGCGGACAGCAGGTCGGCGAGGGGCGCGGTCGGGAGGGCGTGCTCCCGGACCGCGCGGTCGAGCTCCGCGAACGGCGCCTCCCGGAGCAACGGATCCTCGAGGCGGCCCTCGATCGCATCGACGGCGCGGCGGAACCGCGCGAGTGCGTCTAGACGCGTCTGCGGCGCGGCGTCGCCCTCGTCCGCGAGGTCGTCGGCGGCACGGGCGAACCGGTAGATGGCGACGACGGCGCGGCGCTCGCGCGGAGGCACGAGGAACGAGGCGACCGGGAAATTCTCGTAGTGGCCGACGGACAAGCGCAGTGCCTGGGAAGGGCCGTGGCGGGAGCCGGTGGCCGGCGGGTCCGCGATCGGCTAGAATTCGACGTTTGGCAGCCGGGTGCGGCTGGATCTTCTCCGAGGCCCGTGCGCCGCGAAAGTGGCGGAATCGGCAGACGCACCGGATTTAGGTTCCGGCGGGGTCACCCGTGGGGGTTCGAGTCCCCCCTTTCGCACCACCGCCGGCGTCGTTCCGCGGCGGCGAACGAACCGCTGTGGAATGTAGCACGGGCGCCGCTTTCCCCCTCGACCTCCTTCGCGCGAGACGCGATCCCTACGATTGCACGAACCTTTCCCATGACCGAGACCTCTCCCTCCTCCGGCCTCGAGCGCCGCCTCGACGTTGCCGTGCCGCTGCGCGACATCG
>JAKLIE010000038.1 GCA_022709775.1 Pseudomonadota bacterium | reverse complement strand
CGAGACCGGCTACCCCGGCGGCGAGTACAACTTCTGGGTCGGCGTGCTCGCGCCGGCCGGCACGCCGAAGGACGTGATGGACAAGCTGCACGCCGAGTTCACGAAGGCCCTCGAGTCGCCCGAGGTCAAGGAACGTTTCGCGAAGATCGGCGCGGTGCCGATGCCGATGTCGCCAGGCCAGTTCGACGCCACGATCCAGAGCGAGGCGAAAGAGCTCGGGCCCATCATGAAAGCGGCCGGCGCCAAAGCCGCGCAGTGAAAAAACCACGACTCGACCAGAGGAGAAGCACGGAAATGAAGATCCGCAATCATCGACTCGCCCTGGCGCTCGTCGCGCCGCTTGCCCTGGCATCCGGCCTCGCCGCCGCGCAGGAATGGCCGACCAAGCCGGTGCGGGCGATCATCGCCTTCACGCCTGGCAGCGCGACCGACATCGCCGGGCGCATCGTCGCGGAGAAGCTCGCGAAGGAGCTCAGTCAGCCGGTCGTGGCCGAGAACCGCGTCGGGGCCGGCGGCACGATCGGCGCGAACGCCGTCGCCAAAGCGGATCCCGACGGCTACACGATCCTCTTCAACTCCTCGGCGCAGGCGTCGAACCCGGCGATCTACGCGCAGCTGCCGTTCGACACCTTCAAGGACTTCGTCCACGTCACGGCGATCGCCGGGCAGCCGAACGTCGTCGTCGTGAACCCCGACCGCGGGTACAAGACGCTGCAGGACCTGGTCGCCGCGGCGAAGTCGAAGCCGGGGCAGCTCAACTATGCCCACGCCGGCGTCGGGAGCGGCACTCACCTGAACTCGGAGAAGTTCCGGCTCGCGGCCGGCATCGACATCGTCGCGATTCCGCACAAGGGGACGCCCGAGGCCCTGAACGACGTGCTCGCCGGGCGCGTCGAGTACTACTTCTGCCCGATCACCGCGGCCCTGCCGCAGGTCAAGGGCGGGAAGGTGCAAGCGCTCGCGGTGAGCACGCCGAAGCGCTCGGCGATGCTGCCCGACGTCCCGACGACGGTCGAGGCGGGCGTGCCCGGCTCCGACTACTCGTTCTGGATCGGCCTGCTCGCACCGGCGAAGACGCCGCGCGAGATCGTCGACAGGCTGGACCAGGACGTCGTCAGAGTGATGACCTCGCCCGAGATGAAGGAGCGCCTGGCGAGCCTCGGCGCCGAGGCGTGGACGATGTCGCCCGCGGCATTCGACGACTACATCAGGCAGGAACTCGCGGCGAACGCGTCGATCGTGAAGGCTGCGGGGATCAAGCCCAACTAGGGCCCCGAAGCGCGCTTCGCGCGTCCTCCGACGGGGGACCCGGGGGAGACGTCGGGTGGGCCGGAAGCCCGAAGCCCCCGGCCTACCTGAGCCGGGCGACGCCCCGCTCGTAGGGACCGAGGTCGAGGTACTTTCCGGGCGGGGGCGGCGCGCCGCCCCCGCCGAACTCGGCGCGGATCGCGAGCACGTTGCGCAGCCCGTCGACGTCGAGCTTCGCGTCCGGCGCCAGGCCGAAGCGCGGCTCGACGAGCGCAGCATAGGTCTTCGCGGCGAGGTCCGGCGAAAGCTTGAGCCGGTCGGCGAGCATCGCGACCGTCGCGTCCCGGTTCGCGGGGTCCGACGCCCAGCGCAGCGCCTCGACATAGCCGGCGACGTAGCGCTCGACGAGGGGGCCGTGGTCGCGCACCCAGGCGCGCATCGCGAACGCGCTCGACGCCTGGTAGGGACCGATCAGGTCGACGGCGCGGCCCATGCTCTTCAGGCCGTTGGCCTCCGCTTCGAACGAGTAGGGCGGGTTGAGCGTCGAGGCGGCGTTGTCGCGCGACTCCATCATCGCCTTCCCGCGCTGGAACGTGCCGCCCGCGACCTTGACCTGGTAGTCGGAGGGCACGACGCCGGCGTTCTTCAGGATCTTCATCGCCTGCAGCGCGTACGCGGTGTTGGGTGCGTCGACGAGCAGCGTCCTCCCTTTCATGCCGGCAAGCGTGCGGACGTCCGGCTGAACGTAGAGCTCGTTCATGCTGCTGTCGCCGCCCATCACGATCACGACGTCGCGCTTGCCGACTTCGACCATCGAGATCGCGTTGTCGGCCGCCGCGTGCGCGATGTCGAACGCGCCCGACGCCAGCCCGTCGCGGAGCTCGGTCGAGTTCTGCGTGAACTGCAGGTCGACCGCCACGCCGTGCTTCGCGAACGTACCGCGCGCGAGCCCGGTCCACAGCGCGAGGTTCTGCGCCCCGGGGAAGACCTTGACGCGGACGGGCTCCGGCGCCTGCGCCGCCGCCGCCCCCGCCAACGAGAGCGCCGCAATCGCGACTGCCCGACCGACGTTCATCCATCCTCCCGGGGCGCCCCGGACGGGCGCGCCTCGCAGCATCGGGCAAACGCGCGCGCCGCGCAAGCGCGCTATGATGGGCTCGATCTTCCCAACGCCCGGGATCCGCGATGAATGCGACCTTCGATCCGAACCGGAGGCGGCTCCTCGCCGCCGCCTCCGCCGCGCCGCTCGCGTCGCTCATCGCCGCATGCGCGGGCGTTCCCGGCGCCGCCGACGGCCCGCCCGCGCCGGCGCCCGTGCTCGAGCCCGGCGACCGCTGGGTCTACAGCGGCCGCGACGGCTTCCGCGATCCGCTCCTCTGGGACGAGACGCGCGAAGTGGTCGCGGCGAGCGCCGCCGGCATCGACATACGCGTCGGCTGGAAAGGGCCGCGCATCGACACGACGCGCGTCGAGCACTGGACGTCGCCGGGCGACCTCGCGGTCGGCGCGATCTTCGACAACGAGACGCGACGTTTCGCGCAGCCGCTGCCGCGCTGGCGCTACCCGCTCACGCGGGGCGATAGCTGGTCGCTCTTCGCGGCCAACGTGAGCGAGCCGGGCGGGCGCGCCGGAACGATCAACTACCACGCGCGTGTCGCGGGATGGCGGTCGATCGCGACGCCCGCGGGCACGTTCGACGCGATCGGCATTCGCGTGCTGATCCGGCTCGACGACGAGGAGTTCTGGCGCACTGCGACCGAGTGCAACCACCTCTTCTGGTACGCCCCGTCCGTCGGCAACACGGTCCTCGAAGAGAAGGAAGCCCAGTACTTCGACAAGGGCGACCCGCTTTCGCGCGCGACGTTCCGCAGCCAGCATGCGGTGATCGAGCTGACGTCGTTCCGGCGCGGCTAGGACATGCGCCTCGCGCGGCCCCCGGCGAGCGACGCCCGCTACGCGGGCTTGCGCGCCCGCCGCTTCGGTCGGGGCGCGGCCTTCGCCGCTGCACTCCGCAGTGCGGCGCCGAGCGCGGATCGCACCCAGGGCGCCATCGCGTGCGCGCCCTCGAGCGCGTCGTCGGGGGCGCGAAAATAGCCCATCGCATGCCGCGCGCCGCCCTTGGTCGTGTACTCGAACGCCGGCAGGCCGAGATCCGAGAACTCGCCGCGATTGACGTCGTCCGCGCGCAGGTATGGCACGTCGTCGTCGACGATCGCGACGAACAGGCCGTCGACGTAGACGCCGTGCCCGCCGAACATCGCGCGCGTGGCGACCGTGCGTCCGCCGGCGCGCATCAGCTCGCGCAGGTGGTCGATGAAGCCGGACGAGTTGGCCACGCCGGCCCGCCCGCGTCGACTACGACAATCCGAGCCGCTGCCAGATCGTCGTCGTGAGCGACGCCTGGTTCAGCGTGTAGAAGTGCAGGCCGGGGGCGCCGCGCGCGACGAGCTTCGCGCACAGGTCGGTCACGACGTCGAGCCCGAAGGCGCGGATCGACGCGACGTCGTCGCCGTAGCCCTCGAGGCGCCTCCGGATCCAGCGGGGGATCTCGGCACCGCACGCATCCGAGAAGCGCGCGAGCTTCGACGCGCTCGCGATCGGCATGATGCCCGGCACGATCGGGACGCGGATGCCCATCGCGTCGCAGTCGTCGACGAACCGAAGGTACGCGTCGGCGTTGAAGAAGTACTGCGTGATCGCCGAATTCGCGCCGGCCTCGACCTTGCGCTTGAAGTTCGCGAGGTCGGCCTGCGGCGAGCCCGCCTGCGGGTGCATCTCCGGGTACGCCGCCACGTCGACGTGGAACCAGTCGCCGGACACCTCGCGGATGAACGCGACGAGCTCGTTCGCGTAGCGGAACTCGCCCGCGTCGAACGTGCCGGACGGCATGTCGCCGCGCAGCGCGACGAGGTGGCGGATGCCGTGCCCGCGGTATTGCGCGAGCACCTCGGCGAGGCTCGCCCGCGTCGAGCCGATGCACG
The DNA here is from genome assembly GCA_022709775.1 of Pseudomonadota bacterium. The sequence goes on along the minus strand of JAKLIE010000038.1, from coordinate 5,176 downwards.
AGATGTGCGGCGCGGCCGGCACGCCCTCGGCGCGGATCTCGAGGACCGTCTCGAGCGTGCCTTCGCGCGTCGAGCCGCCCGCGCCGAACGTGACGGAACAGAACGCGGGCTTGAGCTGCGAGAGCTGGCGGCGAGCCGCGCGCAGCTTCTCGACGCCCTCGGCCGTGCGCGGCGGAAAGAACTCGAGACTGTACGAACGTGCCGCTGCGCTCACCGCGACGCCTCCTGGCGCGGGGAGGGAAGCACGATCGCGGCGATCGCCCAGGTGATCAGGCTGTAGACGATCGCGCCGAACACGCCGGACCAGAATCCCGACACGCGGAAGCCCTCGAGGAACGATCCGACCCACCAGAACAGGAGGCCGTTGATCACGAAGATGAACAAGCCGAGCGTGAGGATCGTCGCCGGCAGCGTCAGCAGGAACAGGATCGGGCGGATCAGCGCGTTGATCAGGCCGAGCACGAGCGCGGCGATCAGCGCCGCCCCCATCGAGTCGACGGTCACCCACGGGAACACGTAGGGCAGCAGGAACAGCGCGAGCGCGTTGATGAGCCAGGCGACGAGGATTCGCATCGGGGACCTCCGGTTCAGGCGGAGCGGCCGCCGGCGTAGGGTTTGAGGATCGCGTGGAGCGTGGCGTGCACCGGCGCCTCGAGGCCGGACTCGCGCGCCATGCGCGCGACCGCCCCGGAGAGCCACGGCACCTCGAGCCGGAAGCCCGACTCGAGGTCGTTCAGCATCGACGAGCGCATCGCCGCGGGCAGGCCGTCGGCGAACGCGAGCTGCTTCGCGACGAAGTCGTCGGGCAGCACGACGCCACGCGCGCGACCGACCGCCGACACTTCGCGCATCGCCGCCTCGAGCGTCGCCCGCAGGTCGGGATCGGCGCGGACGACGCCGATCGGCACACGCGCCGCCGACGTGATGCCCGAGAACGACGCGAGGAACACGAACTTCTCCCACAGCGCGCGCCGGATGTCGGGGGCGAGCTCGATCTCGATGCCCGCCGAGCGGCACGCGTCGGCGTAGGCGGCGGCGCGGCCGTCCGGTCCGCCCGGAAACGCTCCCACGCGGAGCCGCGCCATCGTGCCGGTGTGCGCGATCACGCCGGGCGCGCGGATCGTCGCTGCGATGTAGGCGACGCCGCCCAGCACGTGCGCGGGGCCTAGCACGGCGGCCACCCGGTCGGCGCTCTCGACGCCGTTCTGGAACGGGATCACGACGCCGCCGTTCGACACGACGTCTGCGAGCTGCGGCGCGGTCGCGTCGACGTCCCACAGCTTGACGCACAGCATCGCGACGTCGACGGGGCCGAGCGCCGGGAGGTCGTCGGTCGCGGGGCAGCGCACGGTCGCGTTGCCGAGCGCGCTCTCGATCGCAAGTCCGTGCTCGCGGATCGCTGCGAGGTGGCGCCGGCGCGCGACGAACGTGACGTCGTGGCCCGCCTGCGCGAGCCTCGCGCCGAAGTACCCGCCGACGCCACCGGCGCCGATCACCGCGATCTTCATCACCGTTCCTTCATCCCGACCTCGCCCGCGATCGCGGGCAGCGCAGCCCTCGTGGGTCCGGCTGAAGCCCGACGCGGTGCGTCCTGCCCGTCGCTCGGAAGCCCGACCCGCATGGGGCCGACCCACAAAGTCCCGGCCGCGCACGCCGCCGATCCGGACGCATCGTTGCGGACCTTCCCGCGAATCAATACCGGTACGAATCCCCCTTGTAGGGACCGGTCCGCTCCACCCCTATGTAGCGAGCCTGCTTGTCGGAGAGGTCGGTGAGCTTCGCGCCGAGCTTGGAAAGCTGCAGCCGCGCGACCTTCTCGTCGAGGTGCTTCGGCAGCACGTAGACGCCGACCGGGTAGCGGCCGTCGCGCTGCCGCGCGCTGGTCCACAGCTCGATCTGCGCCATCACCTGGTTGGCGAACGACGAGCTCATGACGTAGGACGGGTGGCCCGTGCCGCAACCCAGGTTCACGAGGCGCCCTTCCGCGAGCAGGATGATCCGCTTGCCGTCCGGGAAGATCACGTGGTCGACCTGGGGCTTGATGTTCTCCCACCTGCACGCCTTGAGGCCCGCGACGTCGATCTCGTTGTCGAAGTGGCCGATGTTGCACACGATCGCGTTGTTCTTCATGCGCTTCATGTGCTCGAACGTGATCACGTCGATGTTGCCGGTCGCGGTCACGAAGATGTCCGCCTTGTCGCAGGCGTCGTCCATCGTGACGACGCGGTACCCCTCCATCGCCGCCTGCAGCGCGCAGATCGGGTCGATCTCGGTGACCCACACCTGCGCCGACAGAGCGCGCAGCGCCTGCGCGCTGCCCTTGCCGACGTCGCCGTAGCCCGCGACGACCGCAACCTTGCCGGCGACCATCACGTCGGTCGCGCGCTTGATGCCGTCGACGAGCGACTCGCGGCAGCCGTAGAGGTTGTCGAACTTCGACTTGGTGACCGAGTCGTTGACGTTGATCGCCGGGAAGCCCAGCCGGCGCTCCTTCGCCATCTGGTAGAGGCGCTTGACGCCGGTCGTCGTCTCCTCGGTCACGCCCTTGATCGACGCCTTGCAGCGCGAGTAGAACGTCGGGTCGGCGGCGAGCTTGGCCTTGATCGACGCGAAGAGCGCACTCTCCTCCTCGTTGGTCGGATGCGCGATGCACGACGGTTCGCTCTCGGCCTGCGTGCCGAGGTGGACGAGCAGCGTCGCGTCGCCGCCGTCGTCGAGGATCATGTTCGGCACGCCGCCGTCGGCCCACTCGAAGATCCGGTGCGTGTACGCCCAGTACTCGTCGAGCGTCTCGCCCTTGACGGCGAACACCGGCGTGCCGCGCGCGGCGATCGCGGCGGCGGCGTGGTCCTGCGTCGAGTAGATGTTGCACGACGCCCAGCGGACGTCGGCGCCGAGCGCCTGAAGCGTCTCGATCAGCACGGCGGTCTGGATCGTCATGTGCAGCGAGCCCGCGATGCGGGCGCCGCGCAGCGGCTGCTCGGGCGCGAACTCCTCGCGGATCGACATGAGCCCGGGCATCTCGGTCTCGGCGATCGCGATCTCCTTGCGGCCCCAGTCGGCCAGGGCCAGGTCGGCGACGTGGAAATCCTTCACGCCGCGTTCGGTCGGTGCGTTCATCCTGTCACTCCTCGTCGAAGTGGCTTCGCGGAACGACCGGGGAGGCACGCGCCCGTCGTCCCGTGAGGTCACGGGTCAACGAGCGCCGTTCGAATCGGGAGGGCTCCGAGCCTGGTCGAGGGCCCGGGCGGGCCCTCCGATTGCAGCGCTCCTCGGAGGGGGCGGATTGTACCGCAGCCCGGGGACGCGGGCAGGCGGCGCGACGAGGCGCGGCAAACGAGGCGCGAACGGCGCCGGGACGGGGCCGGACTACGGCGGCTGGGACCGTGCCCGGCTGCGCGGCGGCGGCGGAGGCAGGGCCATCCGGGCCATCAGCGCGGCCGAGAGCGTCGACTCGCGCTTGTAGAAGCCCTCGGTGTGGAAGGTCTCCGCGAGCTTGAAGAGCTCGTAGTCGAGGTGGTGGCCGATCTCGTGCACGAGCGTGCGCAGGAACGAGCGGAACGCGACCACCTGCTGGCGCTGCGCGGTGCGCATCCAGACCGTGATGCGCGCCGGCGTGCGCCCCTCCTCGGGCTCGTAGAGGCCGTGCAGCTCGCCGTAGTCCGACGAGGGCCGCCGCGCCAGCACACGGACGCGGATCGGCGGGACTCGGTAGCCGGCGGTGATCGCGTCGGTGAGCCGCTGGCACGCGCCCTCGCACGCGGCGCGATTGTCGGTGACGAGCGCCATGGCGATCGCGTCGACCTCCGCGCCCGCCGCGAAGCCGTCGGGCAGGTCGAGGCGCTCGATCGCGTCGCTCGCGCGGTAGATCCGCTTGCGGGCGGGCGAGAGGCGGTCGTAGTAGGCGAAGGGCATGGGGACGGGCCGCGGATGCGCGCTGTGGCAAAAGGAAGGGTACGACGACCATTGTCGCGCTCCCGCGGTGCGCGGTCAGGTCGCCGAACGCCCTTCGCGCCCGCTTCGCAATGAAAAAGGCCGCCCGTCAGGCGGCCTTCCCTTCGGCAACGCGGCAGCGCCGCGCGGCGTCAGCTCTTCTTGATCTTCTCGAGCATCTTGAAGATGCCCTTCTGGCTGCCGACGAACATGCGCTTGAACGTCTTGGGCAGGCAGCGGCGCTCGAGGGTGTTGCGGCGGTTGCGCTTGATATCGGCCATCGTCTCTCTCCGGATCGGGGGAGGCGTCCGGAAGACCGGCCGCCGAAAAGGGTCTATTTTAGAGCAACTTGGCCGAAATGGCCAGCAGCAGCGGCGACCGTCGCTTCAGGCCCCCGCGATCCAGCCTTCGACCGGATCGACGCGCCGGGGCAGGCCGTAGCCCTCGCCTGCCCGCACCTCGCCCCACGCCGCCTGCACGGCGCAGGCGATCGCATCCAGCGTATCGCCGGTCGGGTCGTCCACGGCGGCCTCGGCGAGCGCCATCGGCAGATCCGCGCGCACGCCGAGCGGATGCGCGCCTTCGACGAGCGCCCACAGCAGGCCGACGCGCGCGTCGCGCTGTGCCGGCGTCTGCTTCGAACGCGCGTCGTTCTTGTACGGGGGGGCGCGCTTTTCGCCCCGCGCCTCGGCGATCCTGCGCATCACGAGTCCGGGGTACGCCTCGAGCGCGACGCGCGACGGGTCGCCCTTCGCGATGCCGGGCAGGTCGACGCCTGCCGCCGCGAGCCGCGACGCGCCCTCGTGCAGCATCCAACCAACGGGCGGGTTGACGAGCTTCATCGAAGCGTGCGCGCCCGCCGCGATCTCGGTCGCCCGATGCGCGTACTTGCGCCCCGCCGGCCGCTTCGCGCGAAAGCGCGCGAACGTCCGCATCACCGTCGCGCGATCGAGCGCCGCGTAGTGCGCGATCGACGCGCGCCACGCCCGCGGTGTGCGCTCGCCCGCCCCCGGCCAGCCGAGCGCGTCGACGAGCTCGCGCGGCAGGCCGAACGGGAAGTCGAACGCGCCGACCCAGGGACCCGGCGCCGCGAGCAGCGCTTCGAACGCAGGCCAGCCGACGAGACGGTCGACGCGCTCGACCCGGACCGTCGAGCCGGCGAGCCGGCCGTGCGCCACGGTGATCGCCTTGCGCCGCGACGGCGCGCTCGTGAAGTCGACGCCGACGATGTGCATGGGACGGT
>JAKLIE010000379.1 GCA_022709775.1 Pseudomonadota bacterium | reverse complement strand
CCTCCCGCCGTCCCCGCCTGCGCGGGGACGGCGGTCGTCGGCGTCACTTCGGCGGTGCGGCGAGCGCCGCGTTGCCGAGGTTCGCGTACAGGTCGAGGATCTTCGTCCAGTACGGCACGACGACCTTGGCGAACGCGCGCTGCGAGTCGAGCGTCTGCTTGAAGAACGCGTCCTTCGCCGCGTAGCGGTCGAGCACGACGTTGGTCGCGCGGACGAACTCGGGGAAGAAGTCCTTCGGCGTGTCGTGGATGTTGACCTTGAACTCGTTGCGCAGCCGCACGATCGCCTGCGCGTTGCGGTACACGTTGAACGTGTAGGTCTCGGTCATCGACGCCATCGCGGCCGCACGGATGATCTCCTGCAGGTCGGGCGACAGCTTGTTCCACGCCGCCTTGTTGATGATGATCTCGCCGATGTCGGTCGACTGGTGCAGGCCCTGCAGGTAGTAGTGCTTCCACACCGTCTGCAGGCCGAGGTTCAGGTCGTCGGCCGGCCCGATCCACTCGGCTGCGTCGATCACGCCGCGCTGCGCCGCGGGCACGATCTCGCCGCCCGGCATCGCGACGGCGGCCACGCCCATCTCCTTGAAGATCTCGCCGGTGATTCCCGGCGGCGAGCGGTACTTCATCTTCTTGAAGTCGGCGGTCGAGGCGATCGGCGTCTTGAACCAGCCCAGCGGGTCCGGCCCCATCGGCTGGATGAACAGCGGCTCGACGTTGACCTTGAGGACGTCGCTGTAGAGCTTGCGGTACAGGTCGTAGCCGCCTCCCTCGAAGATCCACGCGACGTGCGACATCTGGTCGAGGCCCACGCCCGCGCCCGCCATCGGGTTGCTGAAGAGGCCCGCGGCCGGATTCTTGCCCGACCAATAGTGCGTCCAGGCGTAGCCGCCTTCGACGATGCCCTTGTCGACCGCATCGAGGATCTCGAACGCCGGCACGATTGCGCCGTCGGGCAGCATTTCCATCTTCACCCGGCCGCCCGACATCTTGTCGACGCGGTCGCCGAATCGCTTCAGCAACTCGAAGTAGATGCTCGCCGACGGCACTGCCGTCTGGATCCGCCACTTCGCCGGCTGCTGCGCCGTCTGCGCGAACGCCGACGTGCAGGCGAGCGCGATCGCGCCGACGGCGAGCGCCGCGCGTGCCAACCCTGAACGCTTCATGTCTTCTCCTCCGTTTGAGCCGCTTGAGCGCGGCGTCGCTCGCGCGGTCCCGTCTTCCGCGGACGCCGCGCCTTTTTTCAATGTAGACAGTCCGGCCGCGATTGGCAATACTTTCTCGCCGATTCCGGAAACGCGCGTTTCACAATTCGATAAGATCGGCGACGATACGGCGGACCTCGGACACGACGCAATGGACGCATACGACTACGTGATCGTCGGCGGCGGCACGGCCGGCTGCGTGCTCGCGAACCGTTTGTCCGACGGCGGCCGGCACACGGTGCTGCTGCTCGAAGCGGGTCCCGAGGATCGCTACCCGTGGATCCACATCCCGATCGGGTACGGCAAGACGATGTTCCACCCGGTCTACAACTGGGGCTTCCACACCGACCCCGACCCGGGGATGGACGGGCGCCGCATCTACTGGCCGCGCGGACGCTGCCTCGGCGGCAGCTCGTCGATCAACGGTCTCATCTACGTGCGCGGCCAGCCCGAGGACTACGACCGCTGGTCCGACGCGGGAAACCGCGGCTGGGGCTGGCGCGACGTGCTTCCCTACTTCGTCCGCAGCGAGGGCAACCAGCGCGGCGCTTCGGCGGCGCACGGCGCCGACGGGCCGCTCAAGTGCTCCGACATCGGCGACAAGCACGAGCTGATGGAGGCGATCATCGCCGGCGCGGGCGAGCTCGGGGTGCCGCCCACCGACGACTTCAACGGCGGCCTCCAGGAAGGGGTCGGCTACTACCAGCTCTTCACGCACAACGGATGGCGCTGCAGCACCGCGGTCGCGTACCTGAAGCCCGCGCGCGGCCGGCAGAATCTCGCGGTGGAGACGGACGCGCAGGCGACGCGCGTTCTGTTCGAGCAGGGGCGCGCGTCCGCCGTCGAGTACCGGCGCGACGGCGAGGCGCGCACCGCGCAGGCGCGTCGCGAGGTGATCCTCGCGGCCGGCGCGCTGCAGAGCCCGCAGCTGCTTCTGCTCTCGGGCGTGGGGCCCGGCGCGCACCTCGCGGAGCTCGGCGTCCCGGTCGTGCACGAGCTGCCGGGCGTCGGCGAGAACCTGCAGGACCACCTCCAGCTGCGGCTCCTGTTCAGGTGCTCGAAGCCGATAACGACCAACGACGACCTCGCGTCGTGGTGGCGCTCGCTGAAGATCGGGCTCAAATGGCTCCTGACGCGGACGGGGCCGCTCGCGATCGGCATCAACCAGGGCGGGCTCTTCACGCGCGTGATGCCGCAGTCGGCCTCGCCCGACATCCAGTTCCACTTCGCGACGCTGTCGGCCGACATGGCGGGAGCCAGGCCGCACCGGTTCCCCGGCTTCACGATGAGCGTATGCCAGTTGCGACCCAGCTCGCGCGGGCGCGTGCGCCTCGCGTCGCGCGATCCGCTGGCCGCGCCGTCGATGCAGCCGTACTACCTGTCGACCGGGGAGGATCGCGCGTGCGCGGTCGCCGCGCTCAGGTTCGCCCGACGTCTCGCCGCGACGAAGGCGCTCTCGCCGTACGTGGTCGAGGAGCTTCGGCCGGGCGCAGCCGTCCGCAGCGACGACGAGCTGCTCGCGTTCGCGCGCGCGTACGGCGCGACGATCTTCCATCCTTCGGGCACCTGCAGAATGGGGCACGACGCGATGGCCGTCGTCGACGACCGGCTGCGCGTGCGCGGCATCGGCGCCCTGCGCGTCGTCGACTGCTCGATCATGCCGACGCTCGTGTCCGGCAACACGAACGCGCCGGTCGTGATGATCGCGGAGAAGGCCTCGGACATGATTCTCGAGGAAGCCGCGGTCTGACCGCGTCGCGCGGAGTGCGGGCGGACCCGCT
>JAKLIE010000378.1 GCA_022709775.1 Pseudomonadota bacterium | reverse complement strand
GGCGACCGGGACGGCGGCGACGCCTCTCGAGGCGGCGCTGGCCGGCCTGTGGGCGAGCGTGCTTCGCGTCGTCGAGGTTCCGCGCGACGCCGACTTCTTCATGCTCGGCGGCGATTCGCTGCGCGGTGCCGCGCTGCTCGAGCAGGTTCGCGCGCTTTTCGGCGTCGAGCTGCCGGTGGAGTCGCTGCTCGGGGAGGCCGGCACGCCCGCGGGCATGGCGCGCGGCATCGAGCGCGCGCGCCGCAGGGAACGCGCAGCGCCCGACGGCGGGCGCGGGTGACCGCGTCGCAGGCGACTCGGTCGAACGGGTTCACGGCTCGCACCGATCTGCCCGCCGGCCGCGCGCTCGGCCCGCCTGCCGCGCGGGGAGGCGTCTCAGCGGGCCGGCGAGTGCCCTGCGCGTCGGGCCATCGCGCGCGCCTCGGCGAGGTCGCGGCGCAGCGCCTCGGGGAATTGCCCGGGCTCGTCCAGGATCGGTTCGTAGCCGAGGGCGTCTATTCGCGCGATCACCTTCGGATCGCGCATGGCCGTCCGATACGCGACCTCGATGCGCGCGATCACCTCCGGCGCCGTGCCGGCCGGCGCGAACAGCCCGTACCAGGGCGTCACCGGGATGTCGACGGGTCCCGCCTCCCCGAACGTCGGGACCGCAGGGATCCGTGCGGCCCGCCGATTGCCGGCGACGGCGAGGATGCGAAGGCGGCCGGCGTCCGCGTGCTGCTTCATCGTCGCGAGCTCGTTGACCTGCAGCTGCGCGCGCCCCGCGACGAGATCGAGCGTCGCCGCGGGTGCGCCGCGGTACTCGACGGTCAGCAGGTCGAGGCCGTGGGCCCGGACGAGCAGGTCGACGCACAGCCGCGAGTACGCCGTCGGCCCGGCCGTGGCGAATACGAGCTCGCCGGGCCGGGCGCGGACGTGGGCGACGAGCTCCGCCAGCGTGACGGCCGGCACGTCCGGGTGCACCGCCAGCACGAACGGCACCCACGCGACCCGGCCGATCGCGACCAGCCCGGACTCCGGATCGACGCCGTAGCCCGCGTCCAGCAGCGGCGAGGTGACGATGTTGCTCATGCCGCCGACCAGCAGCGTATAGCCGTCCGGGGTCGCGCGCGCGACGGCCTGCGTGCCGATCGCGCCGCTCGCGCCCGGACGGTTCTCGACGACGGTCGGCTGTCCCCACGCCGACGAAAGCGCGTCGGCCAGCATGCGGGCGACGTGGTCGGTGGCGCTGCCGGCCTGCTGTGCGGCGACGAGCCTGACCGTCCGGTTCGGAAAAGTGTCCGGTTCGCCCCGCGCGGGCTGCGACGCAAGCGTCGCCATGGCCAGGGTGGCGGTCGCGAGCGCCCGCCAGCGCGCCGCACCCGCACACCGGACTGCGCCCGCGAAGCCGGTTCCAACGATGGACGGGCGCGTGTTCATCGGCGGCGATGATAGCGTGGATCGCGCGCGTCGCGCCGGGCGGTCGGGCTATCATCCGGGCGCCCGGTCCGGCCGCCGGGCGCGCGAACGACGCCAGCCATGACCGACGACGTCCAGGCACGATTGCTCGAGCATGCGGCGCGCGATGCCGGCGCGCCCTTCCTGCTCGCGCCCGGATGCGCTCCGGCCAGTTACGGGTCGCTCGCTGCGCACATCGCGCAGGTCCGGGAGCGGTTCGCCGAGTGGGGAATCGCGCGGGGCGACATCGTCGTCGCCCCGGCGTTCGATCGCGCGCTCGCGTCGATGCTCTTCGCGTCGGTGCCTTCCGCGGCGACGATCGCGCTCGTCTCCGAAGCGCTCGCGGCCGACGCGTGCTCGGAACTCGTCGGGCGGATGCGTGCGCGTGCGGTCATCGTCCCGGCGGGACGCCACCACGCGCTTGCACTCGCCGCGCGCGCGAGCGGAGTCGCCCGCATCGAGGTCGAGGTCGGCGGCGACGAGGCGGGCGGGTATCGATTGGAGCTCGCCGACGCGGGCCGCACGCTCGACGGCTCGCCGCCGCTCCATCCGCCCTCGTGGGCGTACGTCGGCGTGACGTCGGGGACGACCGACCGCCCGAAGCTGGTCCCGTACGGCCACCGGTCGCTCGTGCGCGTCTGCGACGCGATGGGCCGGATCCTGGGCGTGACGCGCGCGGACACGTCCGGCCTCGTCACGCCGATCCATCTCGCCAACGGGCAACGCACCGTGCTGCTGCTGCCGGCGATGCACGGCGGCAGCGTGCTGTGTCTTCCCGACGCCGGGCTCGATGCGCTCATCGATGCGATCCGCCGCGACGCGCTGACCTACGTCTCGGCATCGTTCACGATCTTGCGCGGCCTGCTGGAGCGCGTCGGACCGCAGGGAACCGTCCGATCGTCCCGGCTGCGATTCCTGAGGGTGGCGTCCGGATCGCTCGCGCCGCACGAGATCGAGGCGCTGGAACGTGCATTCGGCGTGCCGGTCGTCACCGGGCTCGCGACGACCGAGACGGGCGTGGTCACGCACCAGGCGCTGCCCCCCGCGCCGCGAGCCGCGGGCGGCGTCGGATGGCCCCTCGTCGGCGACGTCCGGCTTGCGGACCCGGCGGGACGCGAGGTGCCGCCCGGCGAGATCGGCGAGGTGCAGGTGCGCGGGCCCCAGGTGTTCGACGGCTATCTCGACGACGACGAACTCGACGCCCGGTCCCGCGTCGACGGCTGGTTCCGCCTGGGCGATCTCGCGCGCGCCGACGCCTCGGGCGAGCTGTTCCTCGTCGGGCGCGCCAGGGAGGTCGTCAATCGCGGCGGCGACAAGATCTCGCCGCTCGAGGTCGACGCGGCGCTGCGCCTGATCCCGGGGATCGTCGACGCCGCCGCGTTCGGCGTGCCGCATCCGACGCTGGGCCAGGAGATCGTCGCGGCGGTGGTTCTCGCGCCCGATGCGCGGCTCACCGAGGGCGCCGTCGCCGCTCTTGCCCGCGACCGCCTGGGGGTGCGCCGGGCGCCGCGGCGCATCTGGTTCGTCGACGCGCTGCCGCGCAACGAA
>JAKLIE010000377.1 GCA_022709775.1 Pseudomonadota bacterium | reverse complement strand
CCGGCGTCGCCGTCCGGCTCGTCAACGACAACTGGTCGTCGCTGGTGGCAGCGCTGCGCCGCCGCGAGATCGACTTCGTCGTGGCGGCGCCCCCGCCGACCGGGGAGATGGCCGGCCTCGTGGTCGATCCCCTCGCGCTGCGGCAGGGATACTTCTTCGCGCGGCCCGGGCATCCGCTCGCCTCCCGGCGCGAGCTCACGCTCGCGGACGTCGCCGCGTTTCCGATCCTGTGCACGAGCCGGCTGCCGCCCGCCCTCGTCGAGCGCCTGCTCGACGCGCGCGGCGCGCGCGGCGCCGGCCGGACGCTGCCCGACGTCGCCTCCGAGTCGCACGAGATGATGCAGCGCATCGCCGCGACCACCGACCACGTGCTGCTGTCCTCGCTCGCCGGCAACTGCGACGCGCTCGCGCAACGGCGGCTCGTTGCGCTTCCGCTCGCCGATCCCGTGCTCCGGGTCGGCTTCGCGGTTCTGCGCCTCGAATCACGCACGCTTCCGCCGATCGCCGACCAGCTCGTCGCCGAGATCGTCGCGGCCGACCGCGCCGCGGACGCGCTGGAGCGCGAGCTCGCCGCGGCGCTTGCAGGACCCGCGCCCGCCGCCGCGCGCCGCCCGACGCGGGCCCGTCCGCTCGCGGCGGTGACCACGGCGCGCTGAGCATCCCCGCCGGCCTCGCCGCGTCCGACGGCGCGCCCGGCCCCGAGGCCCGAACGATGGACGATACCCAGCTCCTCCGCTACAGCCGCCACCTGCTGCTGAACGAGCTCGGCCCCGACGCGCAGCAGCGGTTCGCGGCCGCTCGCGCGCTCGTCGTGGGCGTGGGCGGGCTCGGCAACCCGGCGGCGCAGTTCCTCGCGAGCGCGGGCGTGGGCCGCATCACGCTCGTCGACGCCGACAGCGTCGACCTCACGAACCTGCAGCGGCAGATCCTGTTCGCGCTGGACGACGTCGGCACGCCCAAGGTCGAGGCCGCCGCCCGCCGCCTCGGGGCGATCAATCCCGAGCCCGAACTGGTCCGGGTCGCCCGGCGCGTCGGCCCCGGCGAGCTCGCGGCGCTCGCCGCGGACGCCGACGTGGTGCTCGACTGCACCGACAACTTCGCGACGCGCCACGCGATCAACCGCGCGTGCGTCGACGCGCGCGTGCCGCTCGTGTCGGGCGCGGCGGTCCGCTTCGACGGGCAGGTCGCGGTTTTCGATGCGCGCGACCCCGCGTCGCCCTGCTACCACTGCCTGTTCGGCGAGGGTGAGGAGCTCGAGGAGACGCGCTGCGCGACGATGGGCGTGTTCGCGCCGCTGGTCGGCGTCGTCGGCGCGATGCAGGCCGGAGAAGCCCTGAAGCTCGTCGCCGGCGCGGGCACGTCGCTCGCCGGCCGGCTGCTGCTGTTCGACGCGCTCGCGGCGAGCTGGCGCGAGATGCGCGTTCCGCGCGACCCTGCCTGCCCCGTGTGCGCGTCCCGCCGATGAGCGGGACGACGGTGCGCCCGGCGACGGCGCTGGCCCGCAGCCTCGCGGCGCTCGCCGCGTTCGTGTCGACCCTGGCGATCGCGCAGGCGCCGGTATCGGAAGCGCTGCCTCCCGCCGACTGGCTCGCCATCCGGTCGGTGGTCGAGGACCAGCGCGCGGCGCTCGCGACGGGGGACGCGCAGCGCGCGTTCGCCTACGCGTCTCCGGGCGTGCGCGGGCGATTCCGCGACGCCGCGACGTTCATCGCGATGGTCAGGCGATCGTATTCGCCGCTCATCGAGGCGCGGGACGCGCAGCTGCTCGATGGCGCCGTCGTCGACGGCCGCGTGATCCAGCCGCTGCAGCTCGTGATGCCCGACGACACGGTGCTGGTCGCGCTCTACACGATGGAGCGCACGCGCGGGGGCGCCTGGCGTGTCGCGGCGTGCCTGATCGCGCCGTCGACGCTGCGGGCGACGTAGCGAATCTCCGCCCTCCCGATCGGGGGCGGCGTCAGAGGAACTTCCCCTCCTTCGTCCGCTCGACGAGCTTCGCGCACGCGCCCGGCTCGCCCAGCGTCAGCGCATCGTCGATCGCGCCCGCCTGGATGCGACGCGCCGCCTCACGGGTCCCCGCGTCCCGGTTGAGACCCTCGATCAGCGCCAGCTTCGCGTTGTTGCACTCGAGGCTCGACGCCGACACGCGCTCGCGCTCGGCGGAAACGCGCCCGCGCTCGGCGTCGTCGGGCGCCCAGCTCCAGGCGATCGCGAGCCCGACGAGGCGCGCCGACCAGGTGTCCGCGCGATCCGCCATCGTGCGGGCGAGCCGGCGGCACGATCCCGCGACATCCTCGCCGACGCCCGGCGCCCCGCGGTGGCACATCGCCGCGGCCTCGTTCGCGGCGACGTCGGCGCGCAGCGAGCCGAGCGCCGCGGCGGCGAACGGCGTCTCCGCCTCGCGCGCCACGGCGGGCACCGCGGAGAGCACGCGCGACACGACCGCCCCGCCCCGCTCACGGTACGAATCGAAGCGCGGCCGCGCGGCCGCGTGCGCGAGCTGCTCGCGCATGCCGGGAACGTCGCCCCGCTGCCTCGCGCGCTCGGCGAGCAGGACCCACGCGACCGCGTTGTCCGGATCGCGCGACGCGAAGCGCGACGCGGGATCGAGCGCCGCGCAGTCTGCCCAGGTCGGCACGGCCCGCAGCATGCAGGCATCCGCGAGACTCGAGAGCAGCAGCATGTCGGCCGGGCGCAGACGCCACGCGCCGGCGTAGTCGGCGATGCGCGCGCCCGGATCCATCGTCGCCTGCAGCCCGCGGACGAACAGCGCGTCCGCGTCGACGGCGGTCGCGACGCGATCGCGCAGCGCGCGGTCGATGCGCTCGAACGCGGACTCGGGCAGCGAGGGGATGCGGGGTCCGTCGGGATAGGGCGCGGACTGCGCGAGCGACGCGCCACAGGCCGCGGCGAGGAGCGACGCGAACGCGAGGCGAAGCATCGCGCGGCGCCCGCTCAGTCGAACAGGAACTTGCGCTGGCCTTCCC
>JAKLIE010000376.1 GCA_022709775.1 Pseudomonadota bacterium | reverse complement strand
CACGCGCCTGCGGGTCGCGACCCCGGGATGCCGCGCGCGAGCTCGGCCGGCACGAACGCCTTCGCGATGCGCCCGATCGCGAGCGCGCCGCCGAAGAGCAGCTTCGACTGCAGGCCCTTGCGCAGCGACCACCGGCGCGCGGCATCGGCAGGCGAGCGGCCGACGCGATCCTCGACGATCCTGCGCCCGATGTCGACGAGCCGCCCGTACTGCACGCCCGACGGGCACGTCGTCTCGCAACTGCGGCAGGTGAGGCAGCGGTCCAGATGAAGCTGCGTCTTCGCGGTGACCGGCCCGCCTTCGAGCACCTGCTTGATCAGGTAGATGCGTCCGCGCGGGCCGTCGAGCTCGTCGCCCAGGAGCTGGTAGGTCGGGCACGTCGCCGTGCAGAATCCGCAGTGGACGCACGCGCGCAGGATCGCTTCGGCCTCCTCCCCATCGGGCGTGCCTCGGTAGGCGGGAGCGAGATCGGTCTGCATCAGAACGCGCTCGACAGGCGGTTGCGGTTCAGGATCCCGTGCGGGTCGAACGTCGCCTTGAGGCGCCGATGGAGCTCCGCGAGCGCCGGCGGCAGCGGGTGGAACACGTCCGCAGGCTTGTCCGTCGCGCGGAACAGCGTCGCGTGCCCCCCGTGCGTCGACGCCCACGCGCGCACCCGGGCCGCCTCGGTACGAGGGGACGCGGCAAGCCAGCGCAGCGCGCCGCCCCACTCGATCAGCTGCTCGCCGCCGAGATCGGTGTACGGCGCGGTCGAGCCGACCGACAGGCGCCACAGCGGCGCGCGTGCGGCGCTCGCGCCGGTGAAGAACGCGTGCCGCTGGTCGCGCACCGACGTCCAGAGCGCCCCGGCGTCCTCGACCGCGGCGCCGCCGATCTTCGCGCACGCGGCTGCGACCGCGCTGGGCGCGCCTGACAGCCGCACCGCGAGGCGCCCCTGGTGGAAGCACGTCGCGGAAAGCGGCAGCGGCTGCCCGCCCCATTCGTTGACGCGCCGGATCGACTCGTCCGCCGACAGATCGAAGAGCCGCGTCGCCTCGGTGCGCGGCAGCGGCAGGCACTTGAGCGAGACCTCGGTGACGACGCCGAGCGTTCCCATCGCGCCGGTCGTCAGTCGCGACACGTCGAATCCGGCGACGTTCTTCATCACGCGCCCGCCGAAGGAGAGCGCCCGGCCGGTGCCGTCGACGATCTTCACGCCGAGCACGAGATCGCGCGCGGAGCCCGCGTACGGGCGGCGCGGACCGGAGAGGCCCGCGGCGATCGCCCCGCCGAGCGTTCCGCCGGCGGCAAACCGGGGCGGCTCGAACGCGAGCATCTGGCCCGACGCGGCCATGGTCGACTCGATCTCGTCGATCGACGTGCCCGCCCGCGCGGCGATCACGAGCTCGGTCGGATCGTAGTCGACGATGCCCGAGAGACTTCGGACGTCGACGACGTCGCCGGTGAGCTTCTCGCCGTAGAAGTCCTTCGTGCCTCCGCCGACGATCCGCAGCGGCGAGCGAACCGCCGCCGCCCGGCGGATCGTCTCCTGCAACGCCTCGATGTCGGGATCGGCCATCGTCCGTCGCCGCCGTTCCGCTAGCCGCGTCCCGCGAGCTTGTCGCGGTACACGAACCGAGGTTCGTCGGCCTCGATCACGATGGTCTCGCCGACCGCGTCGCGCTCCCACTCGCGCATGAACGGATGCGCGAGCAGCGCAGCGAGGTACGCGCCCGCCTCGCCCCCCGGCGCCACGCGATAGGTCTGGAACCGGAACGCCACCGGCGCGTAGAACGCGTCGGCGATCGACAGTGCGCCGCACAGGTAGGGACCGCCCCGCCCGTGCGCGCGACGGCTCTCGGCCCAGATCTCCTCCACGCGCGCGACGTCGTTCGCGAGCCCGGCCGACCAGGGTCGCACGTCGAGCCGCTCGCGCACGCACATCGTCATCTCGTCCCGCAGCGCCTGGAACGAGCTGTGCATCTCGGCGGCGATCGAGCGCGCCCACGCGCGCGAGGCCGGGTCGGCGGGCCACATGCCCGGGTGCCGCTCGGCCAGGTACTCGGCGATCGCCAGCGAGTCCCAGACGACGGTGTCGCCGTCGTGCAGCGCGGGGACGAAGCCGGACGGCGAGAAGCCGCGGTTCGCCGGATTGCGGCCGCGCCCGACGAGCTGGACGGAGACCTCGCGGAACGGCGCGCCCGAGAGCTTCGCCGCGAACCATCCGCGCAGCGACCAGGACGAGTAGTTCTTGTTGCCGAGGTAGAGAGTGAGCATCGGGCGTCAGAGGACAGAGATCAGAGGTCAGAGGTCAGTCGCGCAGGCGATCCCGGTGGCCGCGCGACTGGCATCTGTCACCTGACTCCCGACTCCTGAAGCGGCACCGTCTTGCCCGGATTCATGATGTCGAGCGGATCGAGCGCGCGCTTGATCGTGCGCATCAGGTCGACCGCCTCGCCGTGCTCGGCGACGAGCGCATCGAGCTTGTGGATGCCCACGCCGTGCTCGCCGGTGCAGGTGCCGCCCATCGCGATCGCGCGCATCGCGACACGCTGCGCGAGCCCGTCCGCCTTCGCCCGCTCCGCCGCGTCGCCCGGGTCGAACAGGACGAGCACGTGGAAGTTGCCGTCGCCGACGTGGCCGACGATCGAGCAGAAGAGCCCGGTCGCGTCGATGTCGGTCCGCGTCTCCATCACGCAGTCGGCGAGCCGCGAGATCGGCACGCACGCGTCGGTCGAGAATCCGAACGAGCCGGGCTTGAGCGCGAGCGTCGCGTAGTAGGCGTTGTGGCGCGCCTTCCAGAGCTTCGTCCGCTCCTCCTGGACCGTCGCCCAGCGGAACGCGCCGCCTCCGTGGCCGGCCACGATCTCCTGCATCTGTTCCGCCTGCTCGGCGACGCCGGCGGCCGTTCCGTGGAACTCGAAGAACAGCGTCGGCTTCGCCTCGTAGCCCTCGAGCTTCGAATAGCGGATGCACGCGTCCATCTGCACCTCGTCGAAGAGCTCGATGCGGGCG
>JAKLIE010000375.1 GCA_022709775.1 Pseudomonadota bacterium | reverse complement strand
CCGGGGCGGTCGCCTGAGCGAGCGTCGTGCCGCCTTCGATCAGCGCGCGCAGCACGGCGAGCGATGCGATGATCGCGTCGCCGGTCGTGTGCTTGTCGAGGCAGATCAGGTGGCCCGAGCCCTCGCCGCCGAGCGTCCAGCCGCGCTCGACGAGCTTCTCGAGCACGTAGCGGTCGCCGACCTTCGCGCGCTCGAGCTTCACGCCGTCGCGCGCGAGCGCCTGCTCGAAGCCGAGGTTCGACATCACGGTCCCGACGACGCCCCCGGCGAGCGCGCCCCGCCGCTTCGCGTCCATCGCGATCACGTAGAGCAGCTCGTCGCCGCCGTAGACGCGCCCGTCGCGGTCGACCATCATGAGACGGTCGCCATCGCCGTCGAGCGCGACGCCGAGATCCGCGCGATGCTTCACGACCTCGGCCGCCAGGTGCCTCGGGTGCGTCGCGCCGCAGCCGGCGTTGATGTTGATCCCGTCGGGCGCGACCCCGGTCGCGATCACGGTCGCGCCGAGCTCGCTGAAGACCGGCGGCGCGACGTGGTAGCCGGCACCGTGCGCGCAGTCGACGACGACGGTCACGCCGCGCAGGTCGAGCGACGTCGGAAACGTCGACTTGCAGAATTCGACGTAGCGTCCCGCCGCGTCGGCGACCCGTCGCGCCTTGCCGAGATCGGCGGACGCGACGCACGCGAGCGGCGCGGCCATCGCGGCCTCGATCGCGAGCTCGGTAGCGTCGGGAAGCTTCGCGCCGGCCGACGAGAAGAACTTGATGCCGTTGTCGTCGTAGGGATTGTGCGACGCGCTGATCACGATGCCCGCCGTGAGGCGCAGCGCGCGAGTGAGGTACGCGATGCCGGGCGTCGGCAGCGGCCCGCACAGCGCGACGTCGACACCGGCCGCGGACAGGCCCGCCTCGAGCGCCGCTTCGAGCAGGTAGCCCGAGATGCGCGTGTCCTTGCCGATCAGCACGGCGGGCCGCCCGGACGGCCGGCGCGGGTCGGCCGCGAACGTGCGCCCCGCCGCCCAGCCGAGCTTCATCACGAGATCGGGCGTGATCGGCGGCTCCCCCACTCGTCCGCGCACGCCGTCGGTACCGAAATACTCGCGCTTCATCGCTTCCGCTCCTGCTCGGCCATTGCTTGCCACACCGCGAGCGCGTCCACCGTCCCGCGCACGTCGTGCACGCGCACGATCGCCGCGCCGCGCTCGACCGCGAGGAGCGCGGCCGCCACGCTCGCCGCCTCGCGCTCGCCTTCCGGCCGCCCGGTGATCGCGCCGAGCATCGACTTGCGGGACAGCCCCGCGAGCACCGGGTAGCCGACCGCGGCGATCGCCGGCAACCCTGCGAGCAAGTCGAGATTATGCGCCCTCGTCTTGCCGAAGCCGAAGCCCGGATCCACGACGATCCGGTCGCGCGCGATGCCTGCGCTCTCGCACGCCTGCGCACGCGCCGCCAGGAAGTCGCGGACCTCCGCGACGACGTCGACGTACTCGGGGGCCGACTGCATCGTCGCGGGCGTTCCGCGCATGTGCATCAGGCAGACGGCGGCGCCGCTCGCGGCAACCGCCCCGACCGCGCCCGGCTCGAGGAGCGCGCGCACGTCGTTGACGATCGACGCTCCCGCTGCAATCGCCGCGCGCATCACGCCCGGCTTCATCGTGTCGACCGAAACGATCGCGCCCTCGCGCGCGAGCGCCTCGATCACCGGCACGACGCGTGCGATCTCGCTCGCCTCGTCGACGGGATCGGCGCCGGGCCGCGTCGACTCGCCGCCGACGTCCACGATGTCGGCGCCATCGGCCAGCATCTGCCGTGCATGCTCGAGCGCGCGCCCGGGATCGGCGTACCGGCCGCCGTCCGAGAACGAGTCCGGCGTGACGTTCAGGATCCCCATCACGCGCGGGCGCGAGAGGTCGAGCGTGTGGACGCCCGCGCGAAGCGTGCGAGGGGTCGGAGCGGGCATCGGGCGCCAGTGTAACGCGGTGCGACCCGCGCCCTCGGCGCCGTGCAGTTCCCCCTCGGGACGAAAGAAAGGCGCGCCCTCGCGGGCGCGCCTCCCGATGCCGGACTCCGCGGGTCAGTTCTCCGGCAGCGGCTCGTCGCCGCAGTGCCCCGGACCCGTCTGTCCTTCGTTCCACTTCGCCAGCGCGTCGACGAGCGCGCTGACTGACCCAGGCGTGAGCGAGTCCGATCCGACCGGCGGCACCACCTTGCCGCCGATCAGCGCGTCCGCCGCCGCGATCGCCGCCGCGACGGCGGTGTCGTCCGCGAGGTTCGCGACGTTGAGCTTCGCGGCGATCAGCTGGTGCGCGAGCGAGATGAGACCGTTCCCCGCGGCAGGTGCATTCAGGATCGACAGCAGCTGCACGTCGCTGTACGACACCGTGCCGAGCGTCAGCGACTTCACCGGCCACTCGTTGCTGTTCTGGCCGAGCGGGACAGGGCCGTGCGACTTCCAGTAGCCCTGCGTGTACGTGCAGCTGTCCTCGTGTCCGCACGGCAGCGTGCCGCAGGTCAGGTTCGCGGTGAATTCGCTGCGCATCAGCGCGCTGTTGGCGTGGGAGAACGCGCGGAACACGTAGTCGGTGCCGCAGTCGAGCGCGTTCTCGCAGTTGGTCGAGGCCCCGTTGTCGAACAGGAACTCGCCCACGTTCACCATGACGCACTCGCGTGCCCTGAGGTTGTACCGGCTGAGATTCGCGTTGCCCGAGAACGACGCGTGGCACATCTCCTCGCTCGACGGCCACACGCCGCCTGCAGCGACGAGATCGGCCTGCTTCATCCACTGCAGGCTGAAGCCTGCCGGCGCCCCGGTGGCGCCGGCGCAGACCTGGACGTAGAGCGAAGCCTGCGTCGCCCCCGCGCAGGAGATCGTCGGCTTGTCCATCTTCGTCTTCGGCGGCCCGGCCAGCGCAGCGCCCGACCCCAGCATCGCGACCGACGCGACCAGCCATGCGGCGATCCCGAGCGCTCCCGCCGTTCTCGTCATCCGATTGTCCA
>JAKLIE010000374.1 GCA_022709775.1 Pseudomonadota bacterium | reverse complement strand
CCGGATGCGGACGCCGAGATCGCCGTGGCTCCCGGCCGCCTCGACGTTCGCATCGCTGCGCCCGCCGCGCCCACGACGACGCTGGGCGTGCGGACGTCGTTCGTGTCCGATCCCGCACATCGGAGCGCGGCGCCGGACCCGCTCTCCGACGCCGATCGCGAGCTCTACACGCGCCCCGCCGAAGGCGTCGTCAGGACGACGCCGCGCATCCGGGCGCTCGCCGGCGAGATCGCCGGCCGCGAGCGCGATCCCTTCGCCGTCGTGTGCAGGTTCGTCGACTACCTCACCGACCGCATGACCTGCGGCGTCGTCCATTACGACGAGCTCGACCCGTCCGCGCCGACCGACTGGGCGCTCGACACGGGCTGGTTCGACTGCCAGCTGGGCTCGGCGCTCGTCGTCGCGATGTGCCGCGCGCGCGGCATCCCGGCGAGGCTCGTCGCGGGCAACCTGATCATGCCGGCGACGGCGTCGGGCCACTTCTGGCTCGAGGCCTGGCTCGAGGGCCGGGGCTGGCTGCCGTTCGACACGATCGTGGGCGACCTGTCGAGGCGCGGGCGCGATCCGGCCTGGCGCGGCTACTTCGCCGGGAAGCTCGACTACCGGATGAAGACGCAGGTGCTGCCGCGCACGTTCAACCTGTCGCCCAGCGTCCGCTTCCCGGCGGTGTGGCACGCGATCGCGCGGATCGACGGCGACGGCGTCGCGTCGGCGACCTGGGACAGCGCGACGGGCGCGCTCGTCTACCGCGACCGCATCGTCGTTCAGCGCGGCGACGAGCCGCCCGGCGCGTTCGTTCCCCCGGCCGGCGCGGCGGCCAGCACGAACGCGATGCCGTTGTAGCCCTGCACCGTCACGTCGCCCGGGCCGAAGTCGAACGGGCGCAGGCCCTCGCGCAGCGAGGCCTCGCGGCGCCTGAGCAGCGACTGCGAGATCGACAGCTCGCGGGCGAGCATCGCGTGGTGGCCCGCGTCCCAGGTGTTCGCGCCGTGGCTCACGTACACGTACAGGTGCGCGGCGCCGGGCATCGCCCGGTAGCCGCCGTGCGCCTGCAGCCGCGCGATGCCCGCCGTGTCCTCGCCGCGCGCGGACTCGGGCCCGGTCTCCGGGTACCGGATCGGCGCCGACCGCCGGAACATCAGCGTGCTCGGCAGCCCCTGCTGCACCGTCGCGCGGTAGTTGGTCCAGTGCAGCGTCCGCTCGGCCGGGAAGAACTGCAGCGCGTCCTCGAGCACGAGCGACTGCGCTCCGGTCCGGACGAGCTCCGCGAGCTGCGCGCGAAGGCGCTCGGGGTGGAACCAGTCGTCGTCGTCCCAGTGGCACACGACGTCGCCACGGGCCTCGGCGACGCTCACGTTGCGCAGCGCGCCGAGCGTGAGCTTCTCTGTCGGCTCGACCACGCGGACGTCGTCGCGGCGCAGCGACGCCGCGTACGCGACCATCGCGTCGCGCGTCGCCGCGTCGCCGCGATCGAGCACGACGACGAGCTCGCGCGACGGGTGCGTCTGCCGGACGTAGTCGGCGACGCTGCGCCTGAAGGAGCCGAGCCGCCGCGGGTCGGGCAGCGCGACCATCAGGCAGCTGACGAGGATCTGGTCGAAGTCGCCGCCGGAACTCACGTCGCAAGCATAGTGCGACGGCCCGGCACGTCCGCGCCGCCGCGAAAGTTCAGCACGCGGCCCGCCGGCGCCATGCGAGCGCCCCCAGCGCGAACAGCACGAGCGCCAGCGCCGCCAGACCCTCGCGCGCGAGCGTCGGCACCGGCGTCGCACCCGCCGAGGCCGCGCCCGCGATCGACCAGACCCCGCCGACGGCCTGCGCGAGGCTCGTGTCCGACACGGAGGACGGGATCACGCAGATGTCCGGCGTTCCGTTCAGCGGACTGGGGCCCGCCCCTGCGGGGCAATCGACGTTCGTTCCCGCCGATGCGCCTGCCGCCGCCACGCTGACCATGTCGAATCGGCTGCCCGCCCCGTGGGGTCCGGCGCCCTGCCACTGCTCGACGAAGATCAGCGAATCGACCGGCACGCCGCCCGCGCCGGTCGCCACCTGGAATGCGGCAAGCCGGGCGAGCGGGGCGCCGCCCGCGATCGTCCTGACGCCATCGGAGACGCTGTAACTGCCGACGAGGCCGCTGAAATCCGCCAGCGCGAAGTTCGACGGGATCCGGTCGACCGTGGTGAACGACCCGGTCACGCGCATCGCCGGCGTGTAGTCGGCGCACGCGCCGACGAGGCAGGTCGTGTGGTTGACGATCGTCGTGTACGGCGTGCCCGAGTACGCGTAGGTCGTCGGCGTGAGCGAGAGCGGCGGCGGCGCGCCGATCGCGGTTCGCGTCGGCAGGACCGAGACCGCCTGCGAGGTATCCGACGATCCCGAGTACGACAGGCACGCGTCGGCGGCCCCCGCCGGACTCGTCCCGAACGACGAGCAGGTCACGTTCGTGCCCGCGCCCGCGTTCGCGAGCAGCTGCATCAGGTTGACCCGGTTGTTGCCCGCATCGTGCGGGGCGGGCGCCTGCCACTGCTGGATCATCACCTGCTGCGCGGTCGGAAGCCCGCCCGCGTCGGTCGCCAGCGCGAAGATCAGGATGCGCGCATTCGCATTGCCGCTCGCGTACGAGTTCACGCCGTCGCTGAAGTCGTAGGCGCTGATCAGTCCCGAGACGTCGCTCGCCGGCAGGTTCGCCGGCAGCGCGTCGGCCGTCGTGAACGAGCCGGTGATCCGCCCGCCGAGAGGATAGTCGGCGCAGGTCCCGGTCCCGCAGGTCGTGTGCGGGAATCGCGTCGTGTAGGGGCCGGTCGCGACGTAGTACGTCGTCGGCGTGGGCGGCGGCAGGACGATCGGGACGTCCACCGACCACGCGCCCGCCAGCGACGTCACCGCCTGGCTCGTGTCGGTCGAGCCGCTGTAGCCGGTGCACACGTCGGCGACGCCGTTGGCCGGACTCGCGCCGAACGCGCTGCAGGTGACGTTGGTGCCTCCGCCGGTCGGCGTCCCGACGAGCAGGATGTCGAGCCGGTTGTTGCCGGCGTT
>JAKLIE010000373.1 GCA_022709775.1 Pseudomonadota bacterium | reverse complement strand
CGCACCGGATCGACGTCGTCGCGCAGTCCGAGCTGCGCATCCCCGAGGCCGACGAGCCGCACGCGACGTTCGTCGAGAACGCGCTCGCGAAGGCGAGGCACGCGAGCCTCGTGTCGGGGTTGCCCGCGCTCGCCGACGACTCGGGCATCTGCGTCGTTGCGCTGGGCGGCGCGCCGGGCGTGCAAAGCGCGCGCTACGCGGGCGAGCCCAGGTCCGACGCGCGCAACAATGCGAAACTCGTCGCCGCGCTCCGGGAGGTGCCTGACCGCCGTGCGCACTACGCGTGCGTGCTGGTGCTCGTCGCGAGCGCCGGCGATCCCGAGCCCGTCATCGCCGAAGGCCGGTGGCACGGGCGCGTGATCGACGCCCCGCGCGGCGCCGGCGGGTTCGGCTACGACCCGCATTTCGAGGACCTCGAGAGCGGGCTCACGGGCGCCGAGCTGCCGCTCGAGCGCAAGAACGCGCTGTCGCATCGCGGAAAGGCGATGCGGGAGCTCCTCGCGAAGCTCGTCGAGCGCGAGCTGGTCCCGGAGGGCATCGAGCGATGAGCGTCACCGTCGAGACGGCGCGCGGCACCGTGCACCGGTGGCAGTGCGACCACATGGGACACGTGAACGTCCGCGCGTACGGCGAGTTCTTCGAGGAGGCGTGCTGGCAGTACTACGCGATGATCGGGATCCTGCCCTCGCGCCTGCGCAGCGGCGAGATCCACATGGCCGCCGTGCAGCAGGACACGTCGTACCGTCGCGAGCTGCTCGGCGGCGACGTCGTCATGGTGCGCACGGCGATGCTCGAGGCGCGCGACAAGGTGCTGCGCTTCGTGCACGAGATGGTGAACTGCGAGACCGGCGAGGTCGCGGCGACCTCCACGTTCACGGTCGTCTGCATGGATGCCGACGAGCGGAAGTCCCGGCCGTTCCCGGCCGACGTGCTGGCCAGGGCGCGCGCACTCGTCGCGGACGCGGCGCCGTCGGGGTGACCATGGCCCGCACTCTCGCGCCGGCGCCGCAGTCGGCGCCGATCTTCCTTGCGCTGCCGCCGCTCTCGCTGTACGTGCACCTGCCGTGGTGCCTGAAGAAGTGCCCGTACTGCGACTTCAACTCGCACGAGTGGCGGGGCGGCGACGCGGGACCGCCCGAGGGTGCGTACGTCGACGCGCTGGTCGCCGACCTCGAGAGCGCGCTGCCGTCGGTGTGGGGACGCAAGGTGTCGACGGTGTTCCTGGGCGGCGGCACGCCGAGCCTGTTCTCGCCCGAAGCGATCGACCGTCTGCTCGCGGCGATCCGCGCGCGCCTGCCGCTCGTCGCCGGTGCCGAGGTGACGATGGAGGCGAATCCGGGAACGTTCGAGCGCCGCCGCTTCGAGGGCTTTCGGGATGCGGGCGTCAATCGGCTGTCGATCGGCGTGCAGAGCTTCACGCCGCGGCATCTCGCCGCCCTCGGCCGCGTGCACGACGCCGCCGAGGCGCGCGCCACAGCGGCCGCCGCGGTCGAGCTGTTCGACGAGGTGAACCTCGACCTGATGTTCGCGCTTCCCAAGCAGAGCGTCGACGACGCGCTCGCCGACGTCGAGGAGGCGCTCACGTTCCGCACGACGCACCTGTCGTGCTACGAGCTCACGATCGAGCCCAACACGGCGTTCCACCGCCATCCGCCCGAGCGCCCCGACGAGGACGAGGCCGACGCGATGCAGTCGGCGATCGCGGCACGGCTCGCGCAGGCGGGCTTCGATCGCTACGAGGTCTCGGCGTACGCGAAGCCGGGGCACCGCAGCGCGCACAACGTCAACTACTGGCGCTTCGGCGATTACCTCGGCATCGGCGCGGGCGCGCACGGCAAGGTGTCGATGCCCGACCGCATCGTGCGCGAGGTGCGCTGGAAGCAGCCGAAGCAATACCTCGAGCGCGCGCTGGCGGGCGAGCCGGTGATGGAGCGGCGCGAGGTCGAACCGGGCGAGCTGGGGTTCGAGTTCATGCTCAATGCGCTGCGCCTGTCCGAAGGCGTGCCCTCGGCGCTCTTCGCCGAGCGCACCGGCATTCCGCTCGCGTCGATCGCGCGCGAGATAGGGGTCGCGGCCCGCCGCGGCCTGCTCGATCCGAATCCCTCGGTGCTTCGCGCGACGCCTCTCGGACGGCGCTTCCTGAACGAGCTCGTCGCCCTCTTCCTGCGCGACGCCCCGCGCACGAAGGAGCCGATGTGAACGATCTCCATGCCCGCGGCGTGACCGAGCTCGCGGGCGCGCTGGCGTCGGGCGCGCTCGCCGTGCGCGACCTCGTCGCGGCGCTCCTCGCGCGCATCGACGCGACCGATGCCGGCATCCATGCGTGGGCGCATCTCGACCGCGACCGCGCGCTTGCGGAGGCCGGGCGGCTCGATGCGCTGCCCGCCGCGCAACGCGGAGCGGTCTTCGGCCTGCCGCTCGGCGTCAAGGACATCATCGACACGGCGGACCTGCCGACGCAGCTCGGGTCGCCGGTCGGGGCGGGGCGCCGGCCGGCCCGCGACGCGAGGTGCGTCGCGCGGTGGCGCGCCGCGGGCGGATTCGTCCTCGGCAAGACGGTGACGACCGAGTTCGCGTTCATGCATCCGGGGCCGACCGCGAATCCGTGGAACCCGCGCCACACGCCGGGCGGGTCGTCGTCGGGATCGGCGGCGGCCGTCGCGCTCGGCCAGGTGCCCGCGGCGATCGGCACGCAGACCAACGGCTCGGTGATCCGTCCGGCTGCGTACTGCGGCGTCGTCGGCTTCAAGCCGACGCTCGACCTGGTGCCTTTCGGCGGCTCGGCGGTCTTCAGCCCCACGTTCGATACTGTGGGGACGTTCACGCGCTCGGTGGCGGATGCCGCGATCGTCGCGCACGCGCTTGCGCCCGCGATCGCTCGCGACGTCGCGGCGCGGGCACGATCTCCGCGGCTCGCGTACGTCGACCGTTTCCCCTGGGCGCACGCGGTCGACGACGGCGGCGCGTTTGAGACCGCCGCGGCGGCGCTCCGCGCGGCGGGCGCCGAGGTCGTACCGGTGGCGTTCCCCGATGCGCTCGAGGC
>JAKLIE010000372.1 GCA_022709775.1 Pseudomonadota bacterium | reverse complement strand
GGCGAGCGCCGCGCGGCGAGCGCTCATGTGACGCGGATCGCGGCCGTCTCGGTCTGCGCGAACCCGTTGTCGCCCTCCCAGGTGAACGCGAGCGTCCCGCTCTCGACCGCGATCGTGTGGAACACGAGCGACGGATTCGCGGCCGCCGCCGGGAAGAGTTCCGCGGCGAACACGACCTCGCCGTTGTACCGGCACGTGAAGCGCCGGATGAGATCGCGCGGCACGCGCCGTCCCTCGGGATCCGCGCGAAAGCCTGTCTCCATCGGGTGCGCGATCAGCGTACGGATCTCGATCACGTCGCCGCGCTTCGCAGCAGGAGGCACGGAGACGATCGCGCGTGCCATCACGATTCCCCTTCGATGCAGGCCGCCAGCACGACGACGACGTCGATCGCGTCGGACCAGTGAGCGCCGTCGCTCGTCCTCGCGACCGCGACGAGCCTCTGCGACGTCGCGAGTCGGATGCGCGTCGACACGCGCGCGAGCCCCGAGCGGGGCCCGAGCGCGAAGCGCGCCACGTCGCGCTCGGGATTGCGCTCGTTGAAGATCGCGATCGCCGCGACGTGGTCCGACGGCGTCATCGGGCTGTCGACGCTCACGGTGAGCGGCACCGAGTTGCCGTTGTCCACGAGCTTCGGCACGTCGAGCCTCACCCTCCCCGGCCGCGCGTCGGCGCCGCCCGTGTAGGCACGGATCGCCGCGGCGAGGTCCTCGGACGCGCCGGCGGCCGGGCGCACGACGAGCCAGGCGCCGAGCCCCGCGCCCGCGACGAGCAGCCGGCGCCTGGTGCCATCGGAGCGGGAGGGAGCTCTCATCGGGTCGCGGGCTTCGTCGGGTCCCCGAGCGACGCGAGCAGCGCCACGACGTCCTCGACCTGCTGCGCCGAGAGGATCGGCCGCCCGCGCCAGGCGGTCCCGACGCGCGTCAGGCCGTCGATGCGGTAGTACGAGGGCATCGTGGTCGCCGCCTGCGCCAGCCGCGCATCCACGATCCGCAGGCGCAGCTGCGCCCGGTCGAGCCGCACGCCGACCCCGCTCAGGTCGGGGCCGATCGTGCCCTGGGCGCGCTCCTCCGGAAAGGGACCTGCGTGGCACAGCAGGCACATCCCCGTCCGGCGATCGACGACGATCGCGCGTCCCCGGGCGGCGTCCCCGGGCACGCCGGTGAGCGGGGCAGGGATCGCGTCGCCGACGACCTCGAACGGCACGAGCGGCCCCCGGGTCGGGGACTGGGCGAGGAGCGGCGCAGGCAGGGCGAACGCGAGCGCCGCGAGCACCTTGCGCCGGCTCCCGGGGCCTCTGCTCACGCGCTCGCCAGACTGTGGTTCTTGAGCGGCAACTCGCGGATCCGCTTGCCGGTCGCCGCGAAGATCGCGTTGAGCACCGCGGGCGCCGCGACCGCGATCGTCGGCTCGCCGACGCCGCCCCAGAATCCGCCCGACGGCATCACGATCGTCTCGACGCGCGGCATCTCGTCCATCCGCAGGATGCGGTAGGTGTCGAAGTTGGCCTGCTCGATGCGCCCGTCCTTCACCGTGCACTCGCCGTAGAGCGCGGCCGACAGGCCATACGCGAACGAGCCCTCGACCTGCGCCTCGATCTGCTGCGGATTCACCGCGTGGCCCGGATCGGTTGCCGCGACGATCCGGTGGATCTTCAGCGTCCCGTCCCGGCTCACCGACACTTCCGCGCACGCGGCGACGTAGCTCCCGAAGCCCATCGCCTGCGCGAGCCCGCGGTGGACGCCCGCCGGCGCGGGCCTGCCCCAGCCCGCGCGCTCCGCGACCGCGTTCAGCACGCCGAGGTGCTTCGGGTGGTTCGCCATCAGCTTGCGCCGCAGCGCGAGCGGATCCTGCCGGGTCGCATGCGCGATCTCGTCGATGAAGCACTCGAGGTAGATCGTGTTCTGGTTGAGGTTGACGCCGCGCCAGAACCCCGGCGGCACGTGCGGGTTGCGCATCGCGTGGTCGACGAGCAGCGCGGGGAACGTGTAGCCGATCGACGCCTCCGGCCCCGGCGGATTGAGGCCCTGGAACGTGGCCGGGTCCCTGCCGTCGCGGACGTTGTCCGGGAACACGCCGGCCAGGATCGACTGGCCCGAGATCCGCATGTGCAGCCCGGTAACGTCGCCCTGGGCGTCGAGGCCCGCGACGAGCCTGCACTGCGTGACCGGGTGGTAACGCCCGTGCTGCATGTCCTCCTCGCGCGACCAGACGAGCTTGACCGGCGTGCCGGGCATCTCCTTCGCGATCGCGACCGCCTGCCGCACCCAGTCGTGCACCGCGCCGCGCCGTCCGAAACCGCCGCCCAGGATCGTCTTGTAGACCTCGCATTTCGCGAGCGGCAGGCCCGAGGCCTCGGACGCCGCCGCGAGCGCGGCCTCGCCGTTCTGCGTCGGCGTCCACACCTCGCAGCGCTCCGGCGTCCAGCGGGCCGTTGCGTTCATCGGCTCCATCGTCGCGTGATTCTGATGCGGATACGCGTAGACCGCCTCGATCCTGCGCGGCGACGCCGCGATCGCGGCTCTCGCGTCGCCGACCTGGTTGCCGACCGCCGCGACCTGCGCGTCGAGTCCGTCCTTCATCACCGCCGCGAACTTCGCGCTCGACGCGTCCGCATGCGGGCCGTAGTCCCAGTCGATCGGCAGCGCGTCGAGTGCGGACTTCGCGTGCCACCACGTGTCGGCGACCACCGCGACCGCCGAGTCGCCGATGCGCATCACCTTCCTCACACCCGGGCGCTTCATCGCGACGGCGGCGTCGAAGCCCTTCACCTTCCCGCCGAACACCGGGCAGTCCCGGATCGCCGCGTTCAGCATGC
The DNA here is from genome assembly GCA_022709775.1 of Pseudomonadota bacterium. Next base: position 226 of record JAKLIE010000372.1, on the reverse strand, counting down.
CGGGCATCGCGAGGTCGATGCCGTACACGAGCGCGCCGGTCGTCTTGTCGACGGTGTCGAGGCGCGCGAGGCGCTGGCCCGCGATCGTCCAGTCCTTCGGATCCTTGAGCGGCACGTTCGGCGGCGGCGCGAGCTTCGACGCCGCTTCGGCCACCTTGCCGTAGGTCGTCCGGCGTCCGGTCGGGGCGTGCGTGATCGTGCCCTTCACCGCGACGCACTCGGCCGC
>JAKLIE010000371.1 GCA_022709775.1 Pseudomonadota bacterium | reverse complement strand
GCCGAGGAAGGGCGCGACTTCCAGGTCGCCCTCGCGACGCGCGTCGGCGGGCGCCTGGTCCGCGCGCCCGACGCCTCTCGCGGCGGCTTCATCGACCGGCTGGCCGAGCACAGCGTCTGGATGCCCGACCACGGGATCGGGCACGTTCAGTGCCGTCCGAGCGAGCGGCCGCCGGGAGTCGACACGCACGGCGAGACGCTGGACCTCATGTTCGTGGCCGGACGCCGCGTGACCGAGCTCGCCGAGGACCGGTCGGGCTTCCTCACCGGATGGCACGACCGCGCGCGCGCGTGGTGGGGCGAGGGCGACGCGCCCGTCGGCACGCTGCTGGGCTACGGCATCTGCGAGCAGCTCGGCGTGTTCCGCGGCGAGTCGCCCGCGTTCGCCGACTGGTTCGCCGCGGCCGCCGGCCCCGCGCAGGTCGTCTACGTTCCCGACAACGTGCTCGTGCCCTGTGCCGCGATCCTCGCCGACCAGTGCCGGCGCACGGAGGACGAGGCCGAGGCGATCCGCGCGGACGTGACGCGCTCGATCGCCTCGGGACCCGTCGCGCCGTCGCCCGCCGACTGGATGTTCGTCGGCGCGCTCGTCTCGGCGCTGCTGCGATCGCCGATCACCGAACGCTGCGACGTGCTGACGCGCGGCGGGCTGCGGCAGGCGGGCATCGCCGACGCGGTCGTGCTGTCGCTCAACGCCGAGTCGCCGATGATCCTGCGCCACAGGCGCCTGGGCTACGCGCTCCATTGCCACGCCTACCGGATGAGCGACGCCGGACCCGCGGTGCGCTCGTGGCTCGAGCGCGACTTCGAGATCGTCGTGCGCACCTCGGACGACGTCCGCCGCGACTACCGGGCGCTCGTCGACACGGTGCGCGAGCGCTCGCCGGCCGGATTCCTCGTGATGAACGCGATGTCGACGTCGAGCTTCGAGACGCTGCACAGCTACGCGCCGTTCGACCGTCCGCTCGGAAGCACGCTGGGGACGGTCCGCACGAAGGAGCTGAACCTGATGCTCCACGACCTCGCGCGCGAGCGCGAGGTGTCGATCGTCGACAACGACGCGATCGCCGCCGACCTGGGCGCGACGCACCTGCCCGACGGCGTGCACAACAGCGCGACGATGCAGGCGGAGCTCAGGGGCGAGATCCTGCGCATCCTGCGCTCGCGCGGCGTCGCGGGCTTCGCGGCGCGCGCGTCCGGCTGACCGGCGCGGTCTAGACGACCTCGAAGTCGACCGCGCAGTCCTCGAGCGCTTCCGCGGAGCCGGGCAGCGGCTCGGACGCGTCGTCGCCGACGATCGCGAGCGCGGCGCCGGCCTTCTCCCATCCGCCCGCCTCGCACAGGATCTTCCTCAGCACGCCCGGGCGCCCCGCGCGAACCTCGACGACGGCCTTGTGCGTCTCCAGCTCGACGACGAGGTCGCCGCGGGCGAACGCCTCGCCCTCGGCGCGGTGCCACTGCAGCACCCGCATCTCCTCGACGTCCTCGATGGGGCCGGGAACGGCCAGCTTCGCGATCATGCGACTTCCGCCTTTCGTGGACGCGGTCAGGGGCGCAGGAGGCCCCGGACCGCCGCGACGACCTCGTCGGGGCCGGGCACGCAGGCCGCCTCGAGGACCGGATTGGACGACACCGGCACCGGCAGGGCGCCGACGCGCGCGACGCGCATCGTACCGGTCTTTTCGCGCACGCGGAACGCCACCTCTGCGCCGACGCCGCACGGAAGCTGGCCTTCCTCGAGCGTGACGAGCGCGCCGGTCCGCGCGGCGGACTCGCACACGGTGTCGACGTCGAGCGGTGCGAGCGTGCGCAGGTCGACGATCTCGCACGCGACGCCCTGCGCGGCGAGCCGGTCGGCGGCCGCGTCGGCGACGCGGCACATGTACGAGTGCGTCGCGATCGTGACGTCGGCGCCGCGCCGCCGCACGACCGCCCGGCCGATGGGCACCGGCGCGGCGTCGTGCCGGAGCTCGCCCGCCGTCGGGAACAGACGCTTGTGGTCGACGTACACGACCGGGCCGTCCTCGGCGAGCGCCGCGTGCATGAGCCCCCACGCGTCGGCGGGCGTCGAGGGCGCGACCACCTTGAGGCCGGGCACGCCCATGAGCCAGGACTCGACGCACTGCGAGTGCGGGACGCCCTGTCCCTTCGCGCCGGCCGTCGTCTTCACGACGACGGGCGCCCGGAGCTGCCCGCCGGTCTTGTAGCGCAGCTTCGCGCCGTAGTTGACGAGCGGATCGAGTCCCAGCAGCAGGAAGTCCATGTAGGTGATGCTGACGACCGGCCGCAGGCCCGCGGCGGCGGCGCCCACGCCGAGCCCCACCATCGCCGCCTCGGCGACCGGGGTGTCGCGGACGCGCGCGCCGCCGAACGCGGCGTGCAGGCCGGCGAACTCGCGGTACGCACCGCCGTAGCGCCCGACGTCCTGGCCGAGGACGATCACCCGCGGGTCGCGCGCCATCGCCTCGCGCAGCGACCGCGCGATCGCCTCGGCGAAGTAGAGCTTCTCCGGACGCGCGGCCGGCTCAGGCGACATCGCGAAGGATTCCGGCGACCTCGGGGAACGGCGCCGCCTCGGCGCGGCGGACCGCGTCGGCGACTTCGTCGGCGACCTCGCGTTCGAGCCGCTCGCGCGACGCCGCGGTCAGCGAACCTTCCGCCTCGAGCCGCGCGGCGTGGCGGCGTATCGGGCAGCGCTCGCGGATCGCCGACATCTCGGCGGGCGAGCGCGTCTCGCGCGTCGACGTCGAGTGCGAGGCGAAGCGCTCGCTCGTGCATTCGAGGAACGCGGGTCCGGCGCCCGAGCGCGCGTGCGCCGCGAAAGCGAGCGCCGCGTCGCGCACGGCGACGACGTCCATGCCGTCGACGGTGGCGGCGGGCATCCGGAACGGCGCGGCGAGGTCCGAGAGTCGCGCCGGCGCGAGCGCCGCGGCGCGCGGCGTCGACACCGACCATCCGTTGTTGTCGCAGACGAAGACGAGCGGAAGCTTCCAGAGCGCGGCGACGTTCATCGCCTCGTGCAGCGCGCCCGCGCCGCACGCGCCGT
>JAKLIE010000370.1 GCA_022709775.1 Pseudomonadota bacterium | reverse complement strand
GCGCTCGCGCGCATGGACGCGAAGGGCTTCGAGGCCGCGATGGCGGCGCTCGAGCTCGCGAACCTCTCCGATGCCCTCGACGACCAGTAGGACCTCGGCCCGTCGGCGCGCGCGCGAGCTCGTGATGCAGGGGCTCTACCATCGCCGGCGCGCGGGCAATCCGCCGGCGGACGTGCGCGCGGACCTCGTCGCGAGCCGCGGCTACGAGCGCGCGGACGAGGCGTACTTCGACGAGCTCTGGCGCGGGGTCGCCGAGGGCGCGGACGAGGTCGTCGGGCGGCTCGCCCCGGTGCTCGACCGCGCGGCCGCCGGGCTCTCGCCGATCGAGTGGGCGATCCTCGCGATCGGCGCCTGGGAGCTCGAGCATCGCCCGGAGATCCCCTACCGCGTCGTCATCAACGAAGCGGTCGAGCTCGCGAAGTCGTACGGCGGCACCGACGGCCACAAGTTCGTCAACGGCGTGCTGGACCGGCACGCGGCGGGCGTGCGCGCGACGGAGATCGCTGCGCTGCGCCGCGAGCGCGGCGCCGGCGCGCTCTGACCGGGAGGGCCGATGGGACGGCCCGCCGGCGAGACCCCGGGCGACGACCCCGGCGAGTTCGCGCTGATCGCGCGGCACTTCACGCGTCCCCCGCGCGACCGGTCGGTGGTGGTCGGCGTCGGCGACGATGCGGCCGTCGTCGCCCCGTCCCCGGGATGCGAGCTCGTGCTGGCGGTCGACATGATGGTCGAGGGCCGGCACTTCCTGCGCGACGCCGATCCCGTGACGCTCGGGCACAAGATCCTCGCGGTCAACCTGTCGGACATGGCGGCGATGGGCGCGCGGCCGCGCTGGGCGCTGCTCGCGCTCGCGCTGCCCGGCGAGGACGACGCGTGGCTCGCGGCAGTCTCGCGGGGCCTGTTCGCGCTCGCCGCCGAGCATGGCGTCGATCTCGTGGGCGGCGACACGACGCGCGGACCGCGCAACCTGTGCCTGACGATCGCAGGCGAAGTGCCGGCCGGCGCGGCGATCCCGCGCGGCGGCGCGCACGCGGGCGACGACCTCTGGGTGTCGGGCACGCTGGGCGACGCGATGCTCGGGCTCGCGGCGCTCGAGGGGCGCACGACGCTGGACGGACCGGCACGCGCGGCGTGCGTCGCGCGCCTCGAGCGGCCGGCGCCGCGCGTCGCGCTCGGGATCGCGCTGCGAGGCGTCGCCTCGGCGATGCTCGACGTCTCCGACGGACTCACCGGCGACGTCGGGCACATGCTCGAGATGTCCCGCGCCGGCGCGGTCATCGACCTCGCGGCGATTCCGCGCTCCGACGCGCTCGATCGCAAGCTCCGCGGCGCCGAGCGCGTGCTGGCGCTCCAGTGCCTGCTCGCCGGCGGCGACGACTACGAGCTGCTCTTCGCGGCGCCCGCCGCGACGCGCGAACGGGTCGCCGAGGCCGGCCGCCGCGCCGGCGTTCCGGTGTCGCGCATAGGGCGGATCGTCGAGTCCGCGGGATTGACCGTCGTCGACGAGCAGGGCGCGCCGCTCGCGGCACTGCCGCGCGCCTTCGACCACTTCGCGACGGGACGGCCATGACTGCCGTCCGGCCGACGTTCCGGTTCCTGGTCCGCCATCCGGCGCACTTCCTCGCGCTCGGTTTCGGCGCGGGGCTCGCGCCATTCGCGCCCGGCACCTTCGGCACGCTGGTCGCGATCCCGATCGCGCACGGGCTCCGCCACGTCACCGGCGACCTGGGCTTCGTTCTCGCGGTCGCGCTGCTCTTCGCCGCGGGCGTCTGGGCGTCGTCGGTCACGTCGCGCAACCTGGGCGTCTCGGACCACGGCGCGATCGTCGTCGACGAGGTCGCCGCGTTCCTGCTCGTGCTCTTCTTCACCGGGACGGATCCGTTCCGCGAGGTCGCCGCGTTCCTGCTGTTCCGGTTCTTCGACGTCGTGAAGCCGCCGCCGGCACGGGGCATCGACCGGAACTGGCACGGCGGGTTCGGCGTCATGGCGGACGACGTCGTCGCCGCCGGCTACACGCTCGTCGCGTTCGCGCTGATCGTGCGGCTGCAGTCGGCGCTGGGCATCGCGGCATGATCGACGCGCGCCGCATCGAGGAGGCGGGCCTGAACGCACTGCAGACGCAGCGCCAGCTCTTCTACGACGGATGGATCCTGCGCGTGTCGCCTGGCAAGGCGAAGCGCGCGCGCAGCGTCAACCCGCACTTCGGCTCGACGCTGCCGCTCGACGAGAAGATCGCGCACTGCGAGCGCGTCTACGGCGAGCGCGAGTTGCCGACGCTGTTCCGCATCACGCCGTTCGACCATCCCCGGAACCTCGACGAAGCGCTCGCGCGGCGCGCCTACCGGCCGTTCGAGACCTCGCTCGTCCAGGCGGTCGAGCTGGTCGGCGGTGCGCTCCCCCCGCACGACGAGGCGGGCGTCGCGCTGGTCGAGCCGTCGATCGACGCCTTCGTCGACGCGGTCGTCGCGCTTCGCGGATTGCCGCCCGGGCAGCGGGACGCGCACCGCGAGCGACTGCACCACTCGCCGCTCGACGGCCGGCACGTGCTGGCGCTCGTCGACGGCAATCCGGTCGCGGCCGGCAAGTCGGCGCGCGAGGGCGACGTCGTCGGCGTGTTCGACGTGGTCACCGCACCCCATGCGCGCGGCCGCGGCATCGCGACGGCGCTGGTCGCACGCCTGCTCGCGCGCGCCTGGGACCGCGGTGCGCGCGTCGCGTATCTGCAGGTCGACGCGGGCAACGAGCCGGCGCTCGCGGTCTACCGGCGGTTCGGCTTCGAGACGATCTACACCTACCACTACCGCGGCCGGGAGGGCGAGTGCCGGTAGGGACGGAGGACGCCGAGGCGCTCGCCGCTGCGTCGCGTGCGCTCGTCGACGCGCTGCGCACGCGGGGCTGGATGCTCGCGACCGCCGAGTCGTGCACGGGCGGCGGCATCGGGGAGGCGATCACGGCGGTCCCGGGCAGCAGCCCATGCTTCCTGGGCGGGGTGATCGCCTACGCCAACGCGGTCAAGCAGGCGCAGCTCGGCGTCTCGCCCGACGATCTCG
>JAKLIE010000037.1 GCA_022709775.1 Pseudomonadota bacterium | reverse complement strand
CAGGGCGGCCGCCGCATCGGTCTCGCGGGGCTGAGGCTCAAGGTCGATCCGGAAGCCGCCAGACGCATCGCGATCACCGTGCGGACGGGCCCCCTCGACGCGCTGGGACAGGGCGTGCGCAAGACCTGGGAGCTCTCGACGTTCACGCTCCGGATGCTCGGCCGGATGATCACCGGCGACGCATCCCTCAGGAACCTCTCGGGCCCGATCACGCTCGCCGATTACGCGGGCCAGTCCGCGCAGGCGGGAGTGCTCGTCTTCGTCGGCTATCTCGCGCTCATCAGCATCAGCCTCGGCGTGCTCAACCTGCTGCCCATCCCGCTGCTGGACGGCGGGCATTTGCTGTATTATCTGGCCGAGATCATTCTGGGCCGACCGGTATCCGACCGGGCCTTCGAGGTCGGGCAGCGCATCGGCATGGCGCTACTCGCCGTGCTCATGACTCTCGCGCTCGTCAATGACGTCTCCCGCCTGTTCTGACCGCCGGTCATCGGCGCGCCGTCGGTGCGCCGCCCTCGCGGCGGCGATCGCCCTCGCGGTCGTCGCGCCGCTCGCCGCAATCGCCGCCGATCCCTTCGTCGTCCGCGACATCCGCGTCGAAGGCGTCCAGCGCACCGAGGCGGGCACGATCTTCAGCTACCTGCCGGTCAAGGTCGGCGACCGCGTCGACGACGAGAAGCTGTCGGCCGCGGTCAAGGCGCTCTACGCGACCGGTTTCTTCCGCGACGTGCGCCTCGAGCGCGAGGGCGACGTGCTGGTGGTCGCCGTGCAGGAGCGCCCGACGATCAGCGCGCTCTCGTTCGTCGGCAACAAGGAGTTCGACACCGACACGATCAAGAAGGCGCTGAAGGACATCGGGCTCTCCGAGGCCCGCATCTTCGACCGCTCGGCGCTCGAGCGCGCCGAGCAGGAGCTCAAGCGCCAGTACATCACGCGCGGCCTCTACGCGGCCAAGGTCCAGACGACGGTCACGCCGCAGGAGCGCAACCGCGTCGCGATCAACTTCACGATCGACGAGGGCTCCGCCTCGAAGATCTCGCGCATCAACATCATCGGCACGAAGGCGTACAGCGAGAAGGATCTCCTGAAGGAGATGACGCTGACGACGCCGAACTGGCTCTCCTGGTACACGAAGAACGACCAGTATTCGAAGCAGAAGCTGCAGGCCGACCTCGAGGCGCTGCGCAGCTACTACCAGAACCGCGGCTACCTCGAGTTCGAGATCGAGTCGACGCAGGTGTCCATCTCGCCGGACAAGGAGGACATCTACATCACGATCAACGTGACCGAGGGGCCCCGCTACATGATCTCCGAGGTCCGGCTCGCGGGCGACCTCGCGGTCGACGAGGCGGAGCTGCGCTCGCTCGTCCGCGTGAAGGCCGGCGAGGTCTACTCGCGCGAGAAGCTGCAGAAGACGGCGAAGGACATCTCGGACCGGCTCGGCGCCGAAGGCTACGCGTTCGCGAACGTGAACGCGGTCCCGGACATCAACCGCGAGAAGGCCGCCGCGGCGTTCACGATCTACGTCGACCCGGGCCGCCGCGTCTACGTGCGCCGCATCAACGTCAGCGGCAACGCCAAGACGCGCGACGAGGTGATCCGGCGCGAATCGCGCCAGCTCGAGGCCGCGTGGTACGACGGGCAGCGCATCGAGCGGTCGAAGGTCCGCATCAGGCGGCTGGGCTACTTCGAGGACGTCAACGTCGAGACGCCGCCGGTGCCGGGCGCGTCGGACCAGATCGACGTCGAGTACTCGATCGTCGAGCGCTCGACCGGCAATCTGCTCGCGGGCCTCGGCTACTCGAGCTCGGAAGGGCTCGTATTCAGCGGATCGATCTCGCAGCAGAACGTGTTCGGGTCCGGGAACGCGCTCTCGCTCGGCATCAACACGAGCAAGGTCAACCGGACCTATTCGATCTCGTACACCGAGCCGTACTGGACGGTCGACGGCGTGGCGCGCACGCTCGAGCTCTACCAGCGCCGCCTCGACCCGACGTCGCTGTCGGTGTCGCAGTACACGTCGGACACGATCGGCGCCGCCGCGGCGTTCGCGATCCCGATCACCGAAACCGACACGGTGAACCTGGGCTTCCGCTACGATCACACGACGCTCGGCCTGTTCTCGAACAGCCCGCCCGCGTACATCGACTACGTCGACCAGTTCGGCGAGACCACGAACGCGTACGTGCTCTCCGCCGGCTGGGCGCGTGACACGCGCGACGACATTCTCTATCCTAACCAGGGTCGGCTGCAGAGCCTCCTGGTGGAGGTGGGGCTCCCCTTCGGGGACCTGTCGTACTACAAGGCGCAGTACATCCACCAGTGGTTCTGGCCGATCTGGTCGCCGTTCGTGCTGATGCTGCGGGGCGAGCTGGGGTACGGGGACGGTTATCAGGGCAAGCCCCTGCCGTTCTTCAAGGCGTTCTACGGCGGCGGCGTCGGGTCCGTGCGCGGCTACGAGACCAGCTCGCTGGGTGCCCGGGACATCTATGGCAACGTGCTGGGCGGCAAGCGCAAGATCGTGGGCAACGCGGAGCTCTTCTATCCGATCCTCACCGGGCAGCAGGCGGTCAGGGTGTCGGCGTTCACGGACGCGGGTCAGATCTATCTGAACGGCATGCAGCCGGACAACGAGTCGTTCCGCTACTCGGCCGGCGTCGGGCTCGCATGGAACTCGCCGATGGGCCCGCTCAAGTTCAGCTATGCATATCCGATCAACCAGAAGCCTGGCGACAGGATCCAGCGCTTCCAGTTCCAGGTCGGCTCGGTGTTCTGACCCCGGTCCGACCGACGCAGGAGACGATCCTTGAAACCCATCCTCCACCTCGCAGCCGCCGCGGCGATCGCCGCGCTCGCGACCGCGGCGTCGGCGCAGACCGCGTCGCCGCCCGCCGGCGCGGCGCCCTACAAGATCGGTTTCGTCAACACGGAAAAGCTGTTCCGCGAAGCCGCGCCGGCCAAGCGCGCCCAGGCGAAGCTCGAGCGCGAGTTCGCCGCGCGCGACGCGGAGGTGCAGAAGCTCACGAAGCAGGTGCGCGACCTCCAGAGCTCGCTCGACAAGGACGGCGCGACGATGGCCGAGAGCGACCGCCGCAACAAGGAGCGCGACCTCGCGAACCAGTCGCGCGACCTGCAGCGCGCGCAGCGCGAGTTCCGCGAAGATCTCAACCTGCGCCGCAACGAGGAGCTCGCGAGCCTGCAGGAGCGTGCCAACAAGGTGATCCAGCAGATCGCCGAGGCCGAGAAGTTCGACCTGATCCTCCAGGACCCGGTGGTGTACGCGAGCCAGCGCATCGACATCACCGACAAGGTCACCAAGGCGCTGGCGGACAAGTAGCGCGCGGGCGGCGCGCGCTTCCCCGAGGCGCGGCCGCCGCGATGGCGCGACACGACCTTCCCGGTTCCCTGACCCTCGCGGCCCTCGCGGAGCGCTGCGGCGCCACGCTCGACGGCGACGGATCGGTGCGGATCTCGCACGTCGCAGCGCTCGGCAGCGCGCAGGCCGGGGCGATCGCCTTCCTGGCCAACCCGAAGTATGCGAGCCAGCTCGGCAGCACGCGCGCGTCCGCGGTGATCCTGTCTCCGGCCGACGCGCCGCACACGACGCTCCCGAAGCTCGTCTCCGCGGACCCGTACCTGACGTATGCCCGGGTCGCGATGTTGCTCCACCCGGCGCCGGTGCCGGCGACCGGCGTGCACCCGAGCGCCGTCCTCGACCCGACGGCGATGCTGGGCGCGGGCGTGGCGATCGGAGCGCACACGACCGTTGCGGCAGGCGCGACGATCGCGGACGGCGTTTCGATCGGGCCGGGATGCGCGATCGGACCCGACGTGCGCATCGGTGCCCGCTCGCGGCTCGACGCCCGCGTCGTCGTCTACGGGCGCTGCACGATCGGCGAGGACGCGCTCGTGTATGCCGGCGCGGTGATCGGCGCGGATGGTTTCGGGCTCGCCGCGGACGGCGACCGCTGGCTGAGGGTCCCGCAGATCGGGCGCGTCGTGATCGGCGATCGCGTCGAGATCGGCGCGAATACCACGATCGACCGCGGCGCCATCGACGACACGGTGATCGAGGACGACGTCAAGCTGGACAACCAGATCCAGATCGCGCACAACTGCTTCATCGGAGCGGGGACCGCGATTGCCGCCTGCGTCGGGATCGCGGGCTCGACGCGCATCGGTCGCAGGTGCAGGATCGGCGGCGCGGCGAACATCTCCGGCCACCTGTCGATACCCGACGGGACGACGCTCGGCGGCGCGACGACCGTGCTGTCCTCGATCGACGAGCCCGGCGCGTACAGTGGCGCCTGGCCCGTGCAGCCCTACGCCGACTGGCGGCGAACGGCGGCCCGGTTGCGCCGGATCGACGCGCTCGCCGATCGGGTCGCCGCACTGGAGCGCGAGTTGCGGCGACGCGACAACGAAGGCTGACGCCCGGGAGGGGCATGGAAACGCTCGACATCAACGCCATACGCGAGACGCTGCCGCACCGCTACCCGATGCTGCTCGTCGACCGCGTGCTCGAGCTCGAGCCGGGCGTGCGCATCAAGGCGATCAAGAACGTGACGATCAACGAGCCGTTCTTTCCGGGGCACTTCCCGCACTACCCGGTGATGCCCGGCGTGCTGATCGTCGAGGCGCTCGCGCAGGCCTCCGCGATCGTCGCCTACCGGGGCGACCCGGACGCGATGGGCGGACGCAAGCTCTTCCTGTTCGCGGGCATCGACGACGCGCGCTTCAAGCGGCAGGTCGTGCCGGGGGACACGCTCGTCCTCGAGTCGACGTTCGTGAAGGGCATGCGCGACATCGGCAAGTACGCGGTGCGCGCGACGGTCGACGGGCAGCTCGCGTGCGAGGCGACGCTGCTGTCGGTGCTCCGACCGATTCCCGGCGCGGCCTGAGTCGCGCGGCGATGGCGCGAGTCCACCCCTCGGCGCTGGTCGACCCGCGCGCCCGGCTCGCCGGCGACGTCGAGGTCGGGCCGTTCTCGGTCGTCGGCGCCGGCGTGACGATCGGCGCGGGAACGACCGTGGGCCCGCACGCGGTGATCGACGGGACCACGACGATCGGCGAGCGCAACCGCATCTTTCCGTTCGCGTCGATCGGACTCGTCTCGCAGGACCGCAAGTACGCCGGCGAGCCGGTCACGACGACGATCGGCGACGACAACGTGATCCGCGAGTACGTGTCGATCCACGCCGGCACGGCGGGCGACCGGGCCGACACGAGGATCGGCAACGGCAACTGGTTCCTCGCGTACACGCACGTCGCACACGACTGCGTCGTCGGCAACTTCACGACGTGGTCGAACAACGCGCAGATCGCGGGACACGTGCACGTCGGCGACTGGGCGGTGCTGGGTGCCTATGCCGGCGTCCACCAGTTCTGCCGCGTGGGCGAGCACTCGATGCTCGCCGCCGGCGCGATCGTGCTGCAGGACGTCCCGCCCTACACGATCGTCCAGGGCTACCCGGCGGTGCCCAAGGGCACCAACGCCGAGGGCCTGCGCCGCCGGGGATTCACGCCCGCGCAGGTGCTCGCCGTGCGCCGCGCGTACAAGGCGATCTACCGCGAGGGGCTCACGCTCGAGGACGCGCGCGCCCGGCTCGAGCGCGAGGCCGAGTCCGAGCCGGTGCTCGCGCCGCTCGTCGCGTTCCTGTCGGTCGCCGGGCGCGGCATCGTCCGCTGACGGGAGGCCCGGCATGCGCGACGCTGCGGGCGGGGCAGCGCCGGTCACGGTGGGGATCGTCGCCGGCGAGGCGTCGGGCGACGCGCTCGCCGCGACGCTGATCGCGTCCGTCCGCGAGCGGCTGCCGCAGGTCCGCTTCGTCGGGATCGCCGGACCGAAGATGGCCGCGGCCGGGTGCGAGGTCTGGGTGCCGTCGGAGAAGCTCGCGGTGCGCGGCTTCGTCGAGGTGCTGCGCCACCTTCCGGGCCTCGTCGCGACGCGGCGCGAGCTGGCCGCGCGGCTCGTCGCCGAGCGCGTGCCGCTCTTCGTCGGCGTCGACGCGCCGGACTTCAACCTCGGCCTCGAGCGCAGGCTCAAGTCGCGCGGCGTGCGCACGATCCATTTCGTGAGCCCGTCGGTGTGGGCGTGGCGGCGCGAGCGGCTCACGACGATCGGCCGGGCCGTCGACCGGATGCTCGCGCTTTTCCCGTTCGAGCCGCCGCTCTACGAGGCGGCGGGGATCCCGGTGACCTACGTCGGCCACCCGATGGCCGCGCACGCCGCGTCGGACTGGAGCAGGCGCACGATGCGCGAGCGGCTTCGCCTCGGGCTTTCGACGCCGGTCTTCGCGCTCCTGCCGGGCAGCCGTCTCTCGGAGCTCGAAATGCACGCGGCGCTCGTGATCGGCGCGGCCGGGCGCATCTCGAAGGCCCGGCCCGACGCGCGGTTCCTCGTGCCGCTCGTGTCGCGGGCGACGCGCGAGGCGTTCGAACACGCTCTCTGGCGCGAGGGTGCCGACGCGTCGGCGTTCACGCTGCTCTACGGGCACGCGAACGACGCGCTGAAGGCCGCGGACATCGGGCTGGTCGCGTCCGGGACCGCGACGCTGGAGGCCGCGCTCGCGCGCTGCCCGCACGTCGTGTTCTACCGGGTGACTCCCCTCACCGCGCGCATCGTCCGGCGCAAGCTGCGGGTGCCGTGGGTCGGCCTCCCCAACGTGCTGGCGGGGCGTTTCGTCGTGCCGGAGCTGATCCAGGAGGACGCGACGCCGGAGAACCTCGCGCAGGCGGCGCTCAACCTGTTCGACGACACCGTGACGCGCCACGCGCTCGAGCGCCTGTTCGCCGGCTTCGCGCGGGAGCTCTCGGCCGACACCGGCGCGCTCGCGGCCGACGCGGTCGCGCGCGAGCTGGCGCTTTCGTCCGCCGCATGAGCCGCGCGGCGACGTTCGCGCTGGTGGCCGGTGTCGACGAGGCGGGTCGCGGGCCGCTCGCCGGGCCGGTCGTCGCGGCCGCCGTGATCCTCGACCCGCACCGGCCGATCGCCGGGCTGGCGGACTCGAAGGCGCTCTCCGCCGCGAGGCGCGAAGCACTGGCGGCCGAGATCCGGAAGCACGCGCGCGCGCACGCCGTCGCGCAGGCCGACGTCGCCGAGATCGATTCGCTCAACATCCTGCACGCGACGATGCTCGCGATGCGTCGCGCGGTCGAGGCGCTCCGCGTCGCGCCCGACGAGGTGCTCGTCGACGGCAACCGCTGCCCGGAGCTCGCGTACCGTGTGCGCGCGATCGTCAAGGGCGATCGCGACGTCGCCGCGATCTCGGCCGCCTCGATTCTAGCGAAGACGGTGCGCGACGCGCTGCTGGTCGAGCTCGACGCCGTCTATCCGGTCTACGGCTTCGCGCAGCACAAGGGCTATCCGACGCCCGGGCATCTCGACGCGCTCGCCCGGCACGGCCCGTGCGCCGTGCATCGCCGGAGCTTCGCGCCGGTCGCGCAGCGCTCGCTCGACTGGTAGTTCCCGCGCGGCGCGGCGGCCCCCGCGCGAGGGAATGGACGCGCCGACGGCCCCTCCGGTACGATCGGCGAGTCCTCCGGGAGCGGTTCGCCCCGCCCCCATGCCTCCGGAATTCCACCGATGGATGCGCAACTCGCCCGTCTCTTCGACCTTTCCGGCCGCACCGCGCTGGTGACCGGCGGAAGCTCGGGCATCGGTCGCGCGATCGCCGGCGCGCTTGCGGGCGCGGGCGCGCACGTCGTGCTGGCCGCCCGGGGGCGCGAGGCGCTGGACGAAACGGCCGGAGCGTTCGCGAAGCGGGGATGGGCGACGTCGGCGGATTGCGTCGACGTCGCGGACCGCGCGTCGGTCGCGGCGCTGCTCGATCGCCTGCGGGCCGCGTCCCGCCACGTCGACATCCTGGTCAACGCCGCCGGCATCAACCTGCGCATGCCGTTCGAGGAGATCGGCGACGACGACTGGGACGCGACGATCGCCGCGAACCTGACCGGCCCGTTCCTGCTGACGCGCGGCCTCGCGCCGGCGATGGCGGCGCGCGGATGGGGTCGCATCGTCAACATCGCGTCGCAGCAGGCGGTGCGGGCCTTCGGCAACAGCGGCGCCTACGGCGCATCGAAGGGCGGGCTCGTCTCGCTGACGCGCTCGACCGCGGAGCGCTGGTCGGCCCGTGGCGTCACCTGCAACGCGATCGTGCCGGGGTTCGTGCTGACGCCGCTCACGCGCGAGGCGGCGGCCGACCCGCCGCGCGTCGCCGCCATGGCATCGCGCACGATGATCGGCCGCAACGGCGTTCCCGACGACTACCGCGGCGCAGCGCTGCTCCTCGCGAGCGACGCGGGCGCGGCGATCACCGGCCAGACGATCTTCGTCGACGGCGGGTTCTCGGCGACCTGACCGGCTGCACCGCGGCGCCTATAATGGCGCCTGCCGCGTCCACGACCCGCGCGCCCGGCGCGTGCGGGAATGCCCGATGAACGACCGTCTCGACCCGAAGCTCGCACTGCCCGACCTCGCGGCCATCCGGGCGGCGCATGCGCGCATCCGTCCGCACGTCCACCGCACCCCGGTGTTCACCTGCGCGGCCGTCGACGCGGAGGTCGGCGCGAAGCTGTGGTTCAAGGCCGAGAGCTTCCAGAAGATCGGCGCGTTCAAGGCGCGGGGCGCGTCGAACGCCGTGTTCTCGCTTTCCGACGACGTCGCCCGCCGCGGCGTCGTCACGCACTCGTCGGGCAACCACGGCGCCGCGATCGCGTACGCCGCCGGTCGCCGGGGCGTTCCCGCGTGGGTCGTGATGCCCGAGAACGCGGCGAAGGTGAAGCTGGAGAACGTGCGCAGACTGGGCGCGACGATCCGGTTCTCGGCGCCCGACGCGGCGTCTCGCGCCGCGGTGTGCGCGGAGGTCGAGCGGGAGACCGGCGCCACGCTGATCCATCCGTTCGACAACGCCGACGTGATCGCGGGGCAGGGGACCGCGGCGCTCGAACTGCTCGAGGACGTGCCGTCGCTCGACGTCGTGATCGCGCCGGTGGGCGGCGGCGGGCTCCTGTCGGGCACGTCGATCGCAGCGAAGGGCGTCAGGCCCGGCATCCGCGTGTTCGGTGCCGAGCCTGCCAACGCCGGCGACGCAGCGGTCGCGTTTCGCTCGGGCAAGGTCGAGCCGCTGCCGCCGGGCCTCGCGACGATCGCCGACGGCCTGCGCACGCCTCTCGCGCCGCGCACGCTCGCGGCGATCCGCGCGAACGTCGACGACGTCGGCACCTGCAGCGAGGAGGCGATCGTGCGCGCGATGCGCATGACGTTCGAGCGCATGAAGCTCGTGATCGAGCCGTCGTCGGCGGTGCCCCTCGCGTGCCTGCTCGAACGCGGCCTGTCCGCCCCGGGCGCGCGCATCGGCGTGATCGTCTCCGGCGGCAACGTGGATCTCGACCGGTTGCCGTGGCAGCGC
>JAKLIE010000369.1 GCA_022709775.1 Pseudomonadota bacterium | reverse complement strand
CGTGGATCTTCCGCGAGATCGCGCACTACCTCGCGACCGGCGAGCGCCTGCCACCGCCGGCGGTCGAGGAGGTGCGCGGGCTCATCGTCGCCCATCTGCACGATCACTACGCGTTCCACGGCGCCGAGACCGGCATGCGGACCGCGCGCAAGCACGTGGGCTGGTACGTCGGGGAGCTCGACGGGGGCGAGGCGTTCCGGCGGGCGTTCAACGCGTGCGAGTCGACCGACGCCCAGCTCGCCGCCCTCCACCGCTTTTTCGACCGGCTCGCCTCGAGAGGCGACCGGATCACCGAGGCGAACGCGCCCGACGAAGGCGCCGCCGGCCACCGCGCGGAGGTGGCGCGCGCCCAACCGAGGCCGTGGGTCGGGGAGGCCCTTGCCGCGTGAACAGAAGAGTACGCCTGAACGGCAGCAACGAGATCGGCCGCAGCGTCGAGAAGTCGCTCGACGAGTATTTCCGCAAGCTCGACGGCGAGCCGGCGCACAACGTCTACGAGATGGTGATCGGCCACGTCGAGCGCGCGCTGCTCGCTTCGATCATGGAGCGCGCGGCGCAGAACCAGACGCACGCCGCCGACATGCTCGGGATGAACCGCAGCACGCTGCGGGCCAAGCTCGCGAAGTACGAGCTCCTGTGATGGCCGCGCCCGTCGCCCAGGCGCTGCTGTCGGTCTCGGACAAGACCGGGCTCGTCGAGTTCGCGCGCGCGCTCGCCTCTCGCGGGATCCGGCTCCTGTCCACCGGCGGCACGGCCAGGGCGATCGCGGACGCCGGCGTGCCGGTGACCGACGTCGGCGCGTACACGGGCTTCCCCGAGATGCTCGACGGCCGCGTCAAGACGCTGCACCCGAAGGTGCACGGGGGCATCCTCGCCCGCCGCGACCTGCCCGCGCACGTCGACGCGCTGGCCGCGCACGGCATCCCGACGATCGACCTCGTCGTCGTGAACCTCTACCCGTTCCGCGAGACCGTCGCGAAGCCCGGCTGCACGCTCGACGACGCGATCGAGAACATCGACATCGGCGGCCCGACGATGGTGCGCGCGGCCGCGAAGAACTGGCCGCACGTCGGCATCGTCGTCGACCCGGCCGACTACGCGTCGATCGTCGCCGAGCTCGGGCGCGCCGGCAGCGTGCTGTCCGATGCGACGCGGTTCGCGCTCGCGCGGAAGGCGTTCGCGCACACGGCGGCCTACGACGGCGCGATCGCGAACTGGCTCACCGCGCGTTCGCCGGACGGCTCGGCCGAGACGTTTCCGCAGTCGTTCCGCTACGCGGGCGAACGGGCGCAGGCGCTGCGCTACGGCGAGAACCCGCACCAGTCCGCCGCGTTCTACCGCGACGAGGCGCCCGCCGCGGGGACGATCGCGACGTTCCGCCAGCTCCAGGGCAAGGAGCTCTCGTACAACAACATCGCCGACTCGGACGCGGCCTGGGAGTGCGTCAAGTCGTTCGAAGGAACGGCGTGCGTGGTCGTCAAGCACGCGAATCCCTGCGGCGTCGCCCTCGGCGGCTCGACGCTCGACGCCTACCGGCGCGCGCTCTCGACCGATCCGGTGAGCGCGTTCGGCGGCATCATCGCGTTCAATCGCGCCGTCGACGCCGCGACGCTCGAGGCGGTCGCCGCCCAGTTCGTCGAGGTGCTGATCGCGCCCGGCTACACGGCGGACGCGCTCGCCGTCGTCGCCCAGAAGAAGAACGTGCGCGTGCTCGAGATCGCGCTGCCGCCCGCGGGCGCCGCGACGGGGCAGCTCGACTTCAAGCGCGTCGGCGGCGGCCTCCTCGTGCAGACCGGCGACTCGCGCAACGTCGCCCCGGCCGAGCTCAAGGTGGTCACCAGGAAGGCACCGACGCCCGCGCAGCTCGCCGACCTGATGTTCGCGTGGCGCGTCGCGAAGTTCGTCAAGTCGAACGCGATCGTCTACTGCGGCAACGGGATGACGCTCGGCATCGGCGCGGGCCAGATGAGCCGCGTCGACTCGACGAGGATCGCTGCGTCCAAGGCGGCGAACGCGAAGCTCGACCTCGCGGGATCGGTCGTCGCGTCCGACGCGTTCTTCCCGTTCCGCGACGGCCTAGACGTCGTCGCCGACCAGGGCGCGGCGGCCGTGATCCAGCCGGGAGGCAGCATGCGCGACGACGAGGTGATCGCGGCGGCCGACGAGCGCGATCTCGCGATGGTGTTCACCGGCGTGCGGCATTTCCGACATTGACAGCGAGGCAGGTCCGACATGCGTGTCCGCTCCCTGATTGCCGCCGCCGCGTGGGCAACGTGCTTCCCGATGGTTGCCGCCGCGGCGGAGTGCCAGGGCGATCCGACGTCGGACTCGCTCGCGTGGTACGAGCGGTTCTGCAGCCGCCTCACCGACACCTGGAAGCGCGGGAACCACGAGATCCTGCTGTCGGGCTACACGTGGCACCTTCCGTGGACCTACACGAAGGAGAAGCGGGACGAGCTCGAGGACCAGTCGTGGGGAGGCGGCTACGGGCGCACGGTCGAGGACGAGAACGGCGACATGCACAGTGTGTACGGCCTCGCGTTCCGCGACTCGCATCGCAACGCGCAGCTCCAGATCGGCTACTCGTGGATGAGGTTCTGGGGCCCGCGCGACGGGATCCAGGGCGGGCTCGGCTACACGCTGCTGATCGTCCAGCGTCCCGACATCTTCAGCGGCGTGCCGTTCCCGGCGGCGCTGCCGCTCTTCTCGCTGCGCTACGGCGAGGCGTCGCTCGTGACGACCTTCATCCCGACGGTGAACGGGGGCGTCAACAACGGCAGCGTGATCTACCTGATGGGTCGCTACACGCTCAAGTGACGCGCGGCCTGCGATGAACGTCCTGGTGATCGGCGGCGGCGGCCGCGAGCACGCCATCGCGTGGAAGCTGGCGTCGTCGCCGCGCGCGGCGCGCGTGTTCGTGGCGCCGGGCAACGCCGGCACCGCGCGCGAGCCCGGCGTGACGAACGTCGCGATCACGGCGATCCCCGACCTCGTCGCGTTCGCGCGCGCGAGCGACGTCGGGCTCACGATCGTCGGCCCCGAGGCGCCGCTGGCCGCGGGCG
>JAKLIE010000368.1 GCA_022709775.1 Pseudomonadota bacterium | reverse complement strand
CGACGGTGATCGACACGCCCATCTGCTTGGGCCGCACGAGCGTCGCCACTGCCTTGTCCGGATGCGTGATGATCACGCTCTCGGTGATCTCGAGGTCGAGCTCGCCGGGCGCGAGGCCGGAGGACGCGAGCGCGTCCTCGACGATCGAGAGCCAGCTGTCGTGCTGCAGCTGCTGCACCGACAGGTTGACCGACAGGCGCATCGGCATGCCGGACCGGTGCCACAGCGCGACCTGGCGGCACGCGTCGCGCAACACGCGGGCGCCGAGCGCCTGGATCATGCCGGATTCCTCGGCGATCGGGATGAACTCGGCCGGGCCGATGACGCCTCGCTCCGGATCGCGCCAGCGCAGCAGCGCCTCGACGCCGAACGCGCGGCCGGTCCTCGTGTCGACCTGCGGCTGGTAGACGAGGAAGAACTCGTCGTCCATCAGGCCGCGTCGCATGTCGGTCTCGATCTGCAGCCGCTGCTGCACGCGCGCGTTCATGTCGGCCGTGTAGAAGCGGTACGCGTTGCGGCCCGCCTCCTTCGCCGCGTACATCGCGGTGTCCGCCTGCTTGATCAGCGTCGCCGGGTCCTGCGCGTCGAGCGGGTAGATCGACACGCCGATCGAACAGGTGAGCGTGGGCGTCTGATCGGCGACCCGGAACGGCGCGAGGAACGACTCGCGCACGCGGCGGACGACGGTCATCACCTCGAACGTCGCGTGCGCCGGGTCGAGGCCCGGCAGCACGAGCACGAACTCGTCGCCGCCCAGCCGCGCGACGGTGTCCGACTCGCGCACCGCACTTCCGAGCCTCTGCGCGATCGACTGCAGGAGCTGGTCGCCCGCATCGTGGCCGAGCGTGTCGTTGATCCGCTTGAAGTGGTCGAAGTCGAGGAACAGGCAGGCGACCTGCGTCCCCTCGCGCTGCGCGACCGCGATGATCTGGCGCAGGCTCAGGTTCAGAAGCGATCGGTTCGGAAGGCCGGTGAGGATGTCGTGCTGCGCGAGCTTGTACGCGTGCGCCGTCGCGATCTCGAGCTCGCGCGTGCGCTGCGCGACCTTGTCCTCGAGCGTACGCTGGTAGCTCACGACTTCCGCCTGCGACTCGGAGAGGCGCTGCGTCATGTGGTTGAACGTGTGCGTCAGGAGGCCCAGCTCGTCGCGCGAGCGCGTGGGCACGTAGACGTCGAGGCGGCCGCCCGCGACCGCGCGCGCGGCGCGCATCAGTCGGCGCATCGGCGCGACGAGGCGGCGCGTGAGCAGCAGCGACGCGACCATCGCGACGAGCATCACCAGTCCGACGACGGTCAGCGCACCGGCGACGTAGGCCCGGAATCGGGTCGCCTGCGGCTGGAACGACATGCCGACCTGGACGTGGCCGATCGGCCGGCCGGCCGCCGCAGGCGGATCGGCCCCGGTCGTGCGTGCCGCGAACGAGCCTCCGGGCCGCACCGGCGCGACGACCTCGAGGTACGTCGCCTGGCCGATCGTGCGCCGCTGTGCGCCGATGAGCGACGTGGCCGACGGCGGGGCGACCGCGAGCGGCGGGATCGGCGCGCTGCCGAGCTGGTCGGCATAGCGGCGGGCCGCCAGCACGCCTCCCTTCGCGTCGAGGACCGCGACGTAGGCGATGTTGGCGCCCGGCGCGAGCGTCGAGATCACCTCCTCGATCGCTTCCCGGTCGCCTGCCGCGAGAGGCTCGTCGACGACCTCGGCGAGCATCGTCGAGAGCGTGAGCGCCTGCGCGCGCAGGTCGTCCTCGCCGCCGGACCATTCGCGCCAGAACGTGTAGGCGGTGATCGCCAGCGCCGTCACGAAGACGAGCGCGACCGCCAGGACCTGGATCTTCGTGAGCAGCCCGAGCCGCACGGGCGGAAGGCTCACCGGCGAGACGGTCTCCGTCGCGAGCGCCGAGCCGTGCTTGCGCGCTCGGCGCAGCAGGCGGCGCGGGGCGCCGTCCTCGTTCGGGTCCGGGAAGGCCCGGTCGTTCATCCCCGGGGCCGGCGCTCAGGCGCCGGTGCCGTGATCGGCGGGACAGGGATCGGAATCGGCATCGCGTTCGCGTGGAGCGGGAGGGCTGCGGCGACGGCAGACGCCGTCCGCAGCTGCCGCGCCACAGTGTCGTCGGAACCCGGACACCGGAGCAACCCCCATGCCATGGTTCCGGATGCCGGTCCCGCTCAGGCGGTGGCGACCGGAATCTTCCCGATCCGTGCGCGCCACTCGCGCGGCCCGGACTCGTGCACCGACGCTCCGCTCGCGTCGACCGCGACGGTGACCGGCATGTCGCGGACGTCGAACTCGTAGATGGCTTCCATGCCGAGGTCGGCGAACGCTACGACGCGCGAGGCTCGAATCGCCTTGGCGACGAGGTACGCGGCACCCCCCACCGCCATCAGGTACGCGGCGCGGTGCTTGCGGATCGCGTCGATCGCGACGGGGCCGCGCTCGGCCTTGCCCACCATCGCGATGAGGCCGGTGCGCGCGAGCATCGTCTCGGTGAACTTGTCCATCCGCGTCGAGGTCGTGGGGCCGGCGGGGCCGACGACCTCGTCGCGCACCGGATCGACCGGGCCCACGTAGTAGATGACGCGGTTCGTGAAGTCCACCGGAAGCTTCTCGCCCTTCGCCAGCATCTCCTGGATGCGCTTGTGAGCCGCATCGCGGCCGGTGAGCATCTTCCCGTGCAGCAGCAGCGTCTGGCCCGGTTTCCAGGAGGCGACTTCCTCCTTCGTCAGCGTGTTCAGGTTCACGCGCGTGCTCTTCTGCGCATCGGGCTGCCAGTTGACGGCCGGCCACGCCGACAGCGGCGGCGGATCGAGATAGACCGGGCCCGAGCCATCGAGCACGAAGTGCGCATGCCGCGTGGCCGCACAGTTGGGGATCATCGCCACCGGCTTGCTGGCCGCGTGCGTCGGGTACTGCCGGATCTTCACGTCGAGCACCGTCGACAGCCCGCCCAGTCCCTGTGCGCCGATGCCCAGCGCGTTGACCTTGTCGTACAGCTCGACGCGCAGCTTCTCCTCGTCGGTCTGCGGGCCGCGCGCGAGCAGGTCCGACATGTCGATGTCGTCCATC
>JAKLIE010000367.1 GCA_022709775.1 Pseudomonadota bacterium | reverse complement strand
CGACGATCGCCGCCGCGAAGGAAGCGGACGCCGGCGTGCCCGCGTTCGCGGGACCGCCGACCGATGCGATCGTTCCCACGCCGGAGCTCGCGCGCGCATTCGCGGAAAGCGTGCGACGCACGATCGAGCGTCGGCGCGAGCCGCGGGGGGACCGAGCACCGGACTCCGCGCGCTGATCGCACGCGGGTCCGGCCCCGTACCCGAATTTTCGTCGAGAATCCCGGCGGAGGGGGACTCCGCCGGGTTCTTCGACTGGTGACCGCGCGCGGGCCATGAGCCGAACGCGCGGCGGCGATCCCGATCCCCGGTTGAGCGTGCCGCGCACGGCACGCAGAATCGCCGTCCTCGTGCCCGAAGGCACAAGCTCTCGACCGCAACGTGCGGCCTTTGGTTCACGTTCCCGCGACCCTCCCCGCGCCGGGGGCGATGCGTCGGCGGGAACTTCGCTTCTACCGTCGCGGCTCGACGCCGCTCGCCAGGAACGCGACGAGCACGCCGACGAGCGACAGGCGCTCGCGCTCGACGGGCGCTTCCCGCTCGGGCGCGGAGAGCCGCACTTCGAGGCCGTCGCGTCCGCGCAGGCACGCGCCCGCCTTTCCGCCCCGCACGTAGGCAAGGTCGTCCCGACCGTACGGTCGCTCCGGTTCTTCCTTCATTCTTCTCATTCTGGGTGCCTCGCATTGCATCGTCGTTGCAGTCGAGAGCCGCGCGCCCGGAATGGAAGTGCCCGGGACCTCGCGGCCGCCGGGCTGGGTCGGAAGGAAGGACGCGCCGTCAGCGCATCGCCTCCGTCCCGACCGCCCGGTCGGTGTCGTTCATGCCGGACCCGCCGGCGCGGACCGCGAGTCGCGACGGCTGCGTCGCGACGGTCCCGGGCGCGAGCGACAGGCGGATGCCCGTCGACGCGCCGCGCCGGCCTGCGGCGTCACGGTGAAAGTCGAAGTCGTTCATGCGTCGGGGCCCTCCTGTCGTCGCCGCCCGCGCGGAGCGCGCGAGCGAAACCGTTCGGCCGCACCTGCGGCGGAAGAGCGTTCGAAGGGGGTCGGGCCTTCGACGGTTCCGCCGGTCCTCCGGCGGACGTCGATGCCGGGGGACTACTGCGCCGCGCCTGCGCCGGTCGAAACCGGCAGGAAGGCGCCAAGAGCCGGGATGCGCGACATGACGCCCCGGGCGCAGGGCGCCAGGTTCGCGGTGTCGGTGTGCATCGTGCGGTTCATGTCGGGGAATGCCTCTTGCGCAGCGCTCGTGCGAGCGAGGAACGGATTCTAGGAAATCGCGCGCATTCGCGCCAGCACCGCGTGCATTTCGCCGCCGCGTCCGTGGCGCAATTGCAACAGTGGGCCGGCCGCCGGTGCCGGGCCGGCCGACGATCAGAGCGCCATCGCCGCCCGCGTCCCCTGCTCGATCGCGCGCTTCGCGTCGAGCTCCGCGGCGACGTCGGCGCCGCCGACGAGCGTCGGCTTCTTCCCTGCGGCCTCGAGCGCCGCGACGAGCTCGCGCCGCGGCTCCTGTCCGGCGCAAAGGACGATCGTGTCGACGTCGAGCACCTGCGGAGCGCCGTCGACGACGACGTGCAGGCCCGCGTCGTCGATCCGCGCGTACTCGACGCCGGCGAGCATCTTCACGCCGCGCTGCTTCAGCAGCGTTCGGCGGATCCAGCCGGTCGTCTTGGCGAGACCCTCGCCCACTTTCGACGCCTTCCGCTGCAGGAGCCAGACCGCGCGAGGGGCGGAATCGGGGACCGGCGCCTTCGTGCCGCCCGGCAGTGCGTAGGAGGCGTCGATTCCCCACTGGTCGCGGAAGTGGTCGAGGACCTCCGTGCCGCCGCCGACCGCGCTCGGCACCGGCGCGGCGACGTTCGCGGGGGCCGGCTCGCCCGGATGCGTGAGCAGCTCCGCGACGTCGAAGCCGATGCCGCCCGCGCCGAGGATCGCGACCCGCGCGCCCGCGACGCGCCGGCCCGACACGACGTCGACGTAGCTCGCGACCTTCGGATGCCCGATGCCGGGAATCGCGGGCGTGCGGGGAACGATGCCCGTCGCGAGCACGACCGCGTCGAATCCCGCGAGGTCCGCGGCTTCGGCACGCCTGCCGAGCGCGACGTTCACGCCGAGCCGCGCGAGCCGCGCGCGGAAGTAACGCAGCGTCTCGCCGAACTCCTCCTTGCCGGGGATGCGCTTCGCGAGGTTGAATTGTCCGCCGATCTCGTCGGCCTCGTCGAACAGCGTCACCGCGTGCCCGCGCTCCGCCGCCGTCGTCGCGCACGCGAGGCCCGCCGGTCCCGCTCCGACGACCGCGACGCGCTTCGCCACCGCCGCGCGCTCGACCGCGAATTCCGCCTCCCGGCACGCCGCGGGATTGACGAGGCACGAGGCGGCCTTGTTCTCGAAGATGTGGTCGAGGCACGCCTGGTTGCAGGCGATGCAGGTGTTGATCTCGTCGGCGCGGCCTTCGACCGCCTTCTTCACGAAAGCGGCGTCGGCGAGGAACGGCCGCGCCATCGACACCATGTCGGCGTCGCCGCGCGCGAGCACGGCCTCGGCCACCGCCGGATCGTTGATCCGGTTGGTCGTCACCAGCGGCACGCCGACCTTGCCCTTCAGCCGCCGGGTAACCCACGTGTAGGCGGCGCGCGGCACCATCGTCGCGATCGTCGGCACGCGCGCCTCGTGCCAGCCGATGCCCGTGTTGATGATCGTCGCTCCCGCCGCCTCGATGCCCTGCGCCAGCTCGACGACCTCGTCCCAGGTGCTGCCGCCCTCGACCAGGTCGATCATCGACAGCCGGAAGATCACGATGAAGTCGGGGCCGGCCGCGGCACGCACGCTGCGCACGGTCTCGAGGGCGAAGCGAATGCGGTTCGCGTACGCGCCGCCCCACTCGTCGTCGCGCTGGTTGGTGCGCGCGACGACGAACTGGTTGATCAGGTAGCCCTCAGAGCCCATGATCTCGACGCCGTCGTAGCCCGCGCGCCTCGCGAGCTCCGCGGTGCGGGCGAAGTCGGCGATGGTCCGGCGCACGCCCGCGCTCGAGAGTGCGCGCGGCTTGAAGGGCGTGATCGGCGAC
>JAKLIE010000366.1 GCA_022709775.1 Pseudomonadota bacterium | reverse complement strand
GCAGCAGCACACCTCGAGCGGCTGGCAGAGCGCCGGCGGCGACACGTCGTGGGCCGATCGCGAGTCGCAGGCGCGCAGCGCCGGCGAGGACAAGTTCGGCAACTTCAGCGGCGGCGACCGGTTCGGCGGCGGCGGGTACGGCGGGGCCGACCGCTCAGGCGGCGGATTCGGCGGCGGCGACCGCTTCGGCGGCGGCGGATTCGGCGGCCGCAGCTTCGGCGGCGGCGGATCCGGAGGGAGGTTCGGCGGGCGACGCTAGAACAGCGCCAGCACCGCGCGCGTGAGCGCGGAGTCGCCGTCGGCGTGGTCGGCGACGACGTCGAAGTGGTGCTTGCCCGGCACCACGAGCGGCCCGGTCATGCCTTTCGGGCGGTTGGCGGGCCACGCGTCCCACATCAGTTGCGCCTGGCGCAGGAACTCGCCGGTCTCGGCGCCGCCCACCGCGATCGCGAGCGGCGCACCGGTCGTGGGTCGCGCGAGGGCCGGCGACAGGCGCGCGGCTTCCGCGTCGTCCAGCTTGAAATCGGCGTTGCCCGAGAAGCGCACCAGCGGGCGGAGGTCGTGCACGCCGGAGAGCGACAGGCCCGCGGCGATCGGACAGGACGAGAAGCCGTCCGCGCGCCAGTCGCGCGCGAGCATCATCGCCGCGAGGTGACCTCCCGCCGAATGTCCGCCGACCACGATCCGACCCGAACCGGCGCCATGCGCGCGTCCCTCGCGGGCAAGCCATGCCACCGCACGGGCGGTTTCCTCGACGATCGTCGCGATCGACACGCCCGGGCACAGGTCGTAGTTCGCGACCGCGACCGCGATGCCCTGCGCGGTGAGCGGCGGCGCGACGAACGCGTGATCGGCCTTGTCGAGCGAACGCCAGTAGCCGCCGTGCAGGAACAGGAAGGTGGCGCGCGCCGGCGCGCGCGGCAGGAACAGGTCGAGCGTCTCCTTCGGGTTCGGCCCGTAGCGCAGATCGCGAATGACGCGCTCGCTCGAGAACGCGGCCGCCGACATCTCGGCCCAGCGGGCGAACCACCGCGCGTGATCGGCGACCGCGGCGCGGTTGTTGTACCCGCGTTCGACTTCGTCCGTCGTGAGTTGCGGTGTCCCGGGCATCAGCGTCCCTGCACGATCGCGATCGACAGGGGCGCCAGCCCCTCGATGCGCGCGTCGAGCCGATCGCCCGCGACGACCGCGCCGACGCCGGACGGCGTGCCCGTGTAGACGAGGTCGCCCGGCTGGAGTTCGTAGAGCTTCGACAGGAACGCGAGCGTGTGCGCGACGTCCCAGATCATGTCGGACAGGTCGCCCGTCTGGCGGCGCGCGCCGTTGACGTCGAGCGTGATCGCGCCCCGCTTGCGGTGGCCGCCGCGGGCGACCGGCTGGATCGCGCCGATCGGCGCGGCATGCGCGAACGACTTGCCGATGTCCCAGGGCCGCTTCTTCTCGCGCATGTCGTTCTGAAGGTCGCGGCGCGTCATGTCGAGGCCGGTCGCATAGCCGTAAACGAGGTCGAGCGCGTGGTCGGGCATGAATTTGGTGCCGGCCTTGCCGATCGCGACGACCAGCTCGACCTCGTGGTGCAGGTTCTTCGTCGCCATCGGGTAGGCCATCGCGCCCGTCTCGCCCGGCGCGACCGGGACGATCGCGTCGGCGGCCTTCGTAAAGAAGAACGGCGGCTCCTTCGTCGCGTCGCCGCCCATCTCGGCCGCGTGCTCGGCATAGTTGCGGCCGACACAATAGATGTGGCGCACGGGGAAGCGCGCGTCGGTGCCCTCGACCGGCACGGTCGGGACGGCCCACAGCGGGATCACGGTGTTCATGGAGCCCATGCCTCCTCGGGAGTCCGCCGCACGTCGCAACGCGCCGGCGCGGTGATTGCGTGACATCCCCCGGGGCGCAACGCACCCCCGGGGCCGCCCTGCGGGCGCGCGAACGACCCGGCGGCGCTCATTCGGCGTCCGGCTGCTTCGCGGGCGCCGCGTCGGCGAACGGGCGCAGCGCGTTGCACGCGGCGTCGATGCGCACGAGCGTCGGGTAGGGCGACACGTCGATGTCGAAGCGCCGCGCGTTCGCCATCTGCGGCACGAGACACACGTCGGCGAGCGTCGGCGCGTCACCGTGGCAGAAGCGACCGGTCGCGGGATCCTGCGCGAGCTGCCGCTCGAGCGCCTCGAAGCCGACGTCGATCCAGTACTTGTACCAGCCGTCCTTCGCCTCCCGCGACACGCCGAGCGTGCCGGTCAGGTAGTCGAGCACCCGCAGGTTGTCGAGCGGGTGGATGTCGCAGGCGATCGAGAGCGCGATCGCGCGCACGCGCGCGCGGGCCTCCGCGCCCCCGGGCAGCAGCGGCGGCGACGGATGCGTCTCCTCGAGGTACTCGAGGATCGCGAGCGACTGCGTGAGCACCCGGCCGCCGTCGAGCGCCAGCGCAGGCACGAGACCCTGCGGATTCAGCCTGCGGTAGTCGTCCGACCGCTGCGCGCCGTTGCGCAGGTGGACGAATTCGCGCTGCGGCGCGAGACCCTTCAGGTTCAGCGCGATCCGGACGCGGTAGGCGGCGGACGAGCGGAAGTAGTCGTAGAGCTTCATCGGTGGGCGTTCCGGCGCGCCCGCGCACGCCGCAGGGGCCGATTGTACGCAACCCGCCCGGTTCCGCTACGGCACGATCGCCGTCGCCTCGATCTCGACCTTCGCGCGCGGCTCGACCAGCCGGCTCACCTCGACGGCGGTCATCGCCGGGAAGTGACGACCGATCACCTCGCGGTACGCGCGTCCGAGCGCGGAGAGAGACGCCATGTCCTCGTCGCGGTCGACGACGTACCAGGTCATCCGGACGAGGTGCTCGGGCCTGCCGCCCGCCTCGGCGAGCACGGCGACGACGTTCGCGAGCGCCTGCCGCGCCTGCGCGGCGAAGTCGTCGGTCTCGAACGCCTGCGCGGCGTTCCAGCCGATCTGGCCGCCTATCGCGACGAACGCGCCGCGCGCGGCAACGCCGTTCGCATAGCCCTTCGGTGCCGCCCAACCGGGCGGCTGCAGTATCTTGAGCACGGCTTTCCCTTCCTCGCGTCCG
>JAKLIE010000365.1 GCA_022709775.1 Pseudomonadota bacterium | reverse complement strand
CGGACGGCGAGCGCGAGCGCCGTCCACAGCGAGTAGACGCCGCCCTCGGCGAGGTCGGCGCCCGTTCCCAACGCGATGGGAATGCCGCCATCGATGAGCCCGCGTGGGTTTCCAAGCTCTCGCTCTCCGCAGAGGCGGGCGGTGGGCAGCAAGACGGCGACGGTCGCGCACTTCCGCAATTGCGCGAGCGTGCGCGCGTGAGGTAGGGATCCCGTGAGGTGATCTACCGCCACGGCTTCGGACTCCGCCGCGAGGAGGACGGCCTCGGCGTCGTCGCCCGACGCCTGAACGCGCAAGGCGAGTCCCGCGCCGCGCGCTGCCCGGAGGACGGCGCGCGCCTCGGCGCGCGAGTAGCCGCCGTCGCCGCAGAGCGCGATGCATGCCGAGGCGAGGCGACGACGGCTGATGGATGGGATCGCTTCGCCGATGTGCTCGCTGATGCGGTCGCTGCGGCGCGCGGTGGTCCCGGGGCGCGGCGCAGCGCAGAAGGCGACGGAGAGGCGGAGTGGGACGCGCTGCGCGAGGCGCTGCAAGTCGACGAGCTGCTCCTCGGGGGACCCGCCGTCGGTTGCCGGTGACGTGCGCGCTTCGGCGCTCGTGGTACCGTGCGCGACCATCGCCTCGACGCCGAGCCGAAGGCGGGCGAGGGCGACGTCGGGTTC
Source organism: Pseudomonadota bacterium (assembly GCA_022709775.1). The sequence continues at coordinate 2,420 of JAKLIE010000365.1, read as the reverse complement.
GGCGCCGCCGGACGCGGCGGAGGAGGGCGGCAAGTGCGTCACCACGCAGGCGTCGACGAGCCCGGGGACAACGATGCCGCCTTCGGCGTCGATCACGCGGTCGGCGCGCGGAGTCGAGCCCCCTGTCTCCACGGCCACGATGCGTTCGTCGCGCAGGACGAGCACCGGGCGGTCGACGACGCGGACGTCGCCCATGGAGGGGCGCGGCAAGGCGCCGGTCCCTGTCGGCGTCAGCAACTGGCGGATGTTGCGCACGAGAGTGATCATGGGATCGGCGGTGAGTATAGGCGTAGCCCGAGTGCTTTACAACGCAGTTCTGATCCCGTATACTGCCCGCGCTCGGGTCTGCCGTGGGGCAGGGTCCGCGCCGGACGGCCATCTGGGGGCAAAGCATGGACACCACAGCGGGGAACGCGCGGCGCTGCGGCTTCGTCGGCGTGCTCGGACCGACGAACGTCGGCAAGTCCACGTTCGTCAATGCAGTCATGGGCGAGAAGCTGCTCATCACGTCGGCGAAGCCCCAATCGACGAGGAACAGCGTCCGCTGCGTTCGAACGACCGAGGCGTCGCAGATCGTCTTCGTCGACACGCCCGGCCTGCATCGCCCGAGGAACCGACTGGGGCGACATCTTCTGCGCGAGGCGTCGCGCAGCCTGCGTGACCTCGACGTGATCGTCTACATGATCGAACCGTGTCGCGAGGTTGCCGACGCAGACCGGGCCGCGCTCGAGCGGCTCGCGAGGGCCGGCCGGCCCCTGCTCGTCTTCGTGAACAAGATCGATCGCGCGGCGCCCGGAGACGTCGAAGAAACGCTACTCGCCTACGCGGCGCTTCCGGAAGTAACCGAAATCGTGCCCCTCTCGTCGCTCACGGGCCGGGGCCTGGACGAAGCGGTGTCAACGATCGTCTCCCACCTCCCCGAGTCGCCGCTGCTGTACCCGGCCGAGACGCGCTGCGATCGCGACGATGCCTTCCTGATCGAGGAAGCGATTCGCGAGAAGGTGATGGACCTGACGCGGGACGAGGTGCCGTACGCGATGGCCGTCCGCGTGAAGTGGCTTCACGAGCGCGACGACGGGCTGCTCGAGATCCAGGCCGAGATCATCGTCGATCGCGACTCGCAGAAGGCGATCCTGATTGGAAAGGGCGCGGAGAGGGTCCGCACGATCGGGGAACGGGCGAGAAAGGATGTCGAGCGCCTGCTGAACCGCCACGTGTACCTGGGGCTCATCGTGGTCGTTCGCCCCGGCTGGACGAAGAGCGACGCGGAGATCCGCGGGCTGACGGGGGTTGCCTGAGGCATGACGAAGCGCGTCGCCTCCGTGCTCGTGGTCGGGCCGAACTTCGATCGGGTCCGCGCCGTGGCGCGGGCTCTCGAGGCGGGAGGCTTCCGCGCCTCGGTGGGAAAGCGCAACGAGAAGGCGGGAGCGCACGAACTCGTCGTCTGCGCCCTCCGCGCCGAGGACCAGGTGGCGGATGTCGCCGCAATGGCGCCTGCGGGCGCCGATGTCCTGGCGGTCATTGAAGGGACGAGCGCGCCGATCGAGGGCGACCCCGCAGGCGGGGGCGCGTGCTGGTTCGCTGCGCCGCGCACGGACGACGAGCTACGAGCGGCCGTGGCCGCCGCGTTGCGGGGGGTGCGCGAGCGGCGCGCCGCGGGTGACCTCGCGGCGCAAGCGGGGCGATTGCTGGGCGGTGCGCCGATCGGCGTGTTCGAGCTCGACGGCGAGCGGATCACCTACGCCAACGCGTACCTCGCGTCGGTCTCGGGCTACGAGGCGGACGATCTGCGGCGGATGAGCGTCAGCGACCTCGTGGCGCCCGAGGATGCGCGGCGACTGGCGAAGGCGCTGTCCGAGCGGGCGACAGGGATCCCGGCCGTCAAGCCGTCCACGTACCGCCTGGTCGGGAAGGACGGCGAAGAGCGCGAGTTCGAGATCATCTCGCGGCGCGGGTCCTCGGAGTCGGGCGCGCTTGTGGAGGGGACGGCTCGGGAGGTCACCGCGGAGATTCGACTCGCCCGCCTTCACCGAACGGTCCTCGAGCTGGGCGAGATCATCCTCGGCGAGCAGGACGTCGACCGCATCCTGCAGCTCGTCCTCGACACCATTACCGAGTACAGCGGCTTCCGAAGGTCTGTGCTCACGCTGTACGACGTCTCCGCGCCCTCGCCGGTGGACGGTGCGGTGACCAAGACGCTCTGCTCCGGGCTGTCCCCAGAGGAGAAGGCCGCGCTCTACCGACAGCCGGGATTGTCCCCCGAGCAACGCCATCTCGCGTTCGCGGACGAGTTTCGCCTCGGCCCCGCGTACTACGTCCCGCACGACGTGGCGCCGTGGGCCCAGCAGATCGGGATCACAGGCACGGTGTCCGTTCAGGGTTGGCACCCGGATGACATGCTGTTCATCCCGTTGCGCGCG
>JAKLIE010000364.1 GCA_022709775.1 Pseudomonadota bacterium | reverse complement strand
GCCTGCTGCCGACGATCGGCGGCACGGCGAACACCGTATGGAACGAAAACGAATATAGCCCGCGGAATCTCCCGAACTGGTCGCGCGACTTCAACTCCAACAGCTGGAACGTCAACCTGACCCAGCCGCTGTTCCGCTGGCAGAACATCGTGCAGTACCAGCAGTCGCATTTCCAGGTCTTGCAGGCCGAGGCGCAGTTCAGCCAGGCGACCCAGGACCTGATCGTGCGCCTCGCCCAGGCCTACTTCGACGTGCTCGCCGCGCGCGACAACATCGAGTTCATCGTCGCCAACAAGGCGGCGATCCAGGAGCAGCTCGCGCAGGCGAAGCGCAACTTCGAGGTCGGCGTCGCGACGATCACCGACACGAACGAAGCGCAGGCGAACTACGACCAGATCGTCGCGCAGGAGATCAGCGCCCGCAACGACCTCGACAACCGGCTGGCGGCGCTGCGCGCGATCATCGGCCGGGCGCCCCGCGACCTGAAGCGACTCGGCGCGAACTTCGATCCGACGCCCCCCGAGCCGAATTCGCTCGACGCCTGGCTCGACCGCGCGCTCAAGGAGAACCTGTCGGTCCGGATCGCGCAGTACTCGTTCGACATCGCGACCCTCGAAGTCGACCGCCAGCGCGCCGGCCACCTCCCGACACTCGACCTGGTCGGCAGCCTGCGTGCGGGGGGGTCGAACGGGTCGCTGGCCGCCGACTACGACTTCCATTCGCGCAATGCGGCGATCGGTCTCGCGCTGAACCTGCCGATCTACCAGGGCGGCTACGTCACCTCGAAGATACGCGAGGCGGTCGCGCTGCAGGACGCGGCTCGCGACGCGCTCGACCTCGCGCGTCGGAACGCGCTGTTCAACGCGCAGGTCGGCTACACCGGCGTCAACAGCTCGGTCGCCTCGGTCCGCGCGGTTGCGCAGGCGGTGCAGTCCTCGGAGGTCGCGCTGCAGTCGAACAAGCTGGGCCAGGAAGTCGGCGTGCGCACGAACCTCGACGTGCTGAACGTGCAGCAGACCGTGTTCACGCAGCGCCGCAACCTCGCGCAGGCGTACTTCAACTACCTGCTCAACCAGCTGCGACTGCGGGCCGCGGTCGGCACGCTCACCGAGCAGGACCTCGAGGCGCTCAACCGGCGTCTGGCGGAATAGACTCGCCGACGGGCGTTCGCGCCCGCAGCCGCGCCGCGACGAACGTCCACGTGCGCGCGGCCGCGCCGCGGTGCGCGGCCAGGAAGCCCTCGGCGCGCGAGCGCATCTCTTCGCGACGCGAGCGATCGCCGACCAGCGCGGCGGCTGCGGCGAGCATCGCATCGGCATCGGCGACGCGCAACGCGGCGCCCGCGCCGACCGCGCCCTCGGCCGCGTCCGCGAAGTTGAACGTGTGCGGCCCGACGAGCACCGGCGTGCCCATCGCGATCGCCTCGATGAGGTTCTGGCCGCCGAGCGGCACGAGGCTCCCGCCGACGAACGCGACGTCGGCCGCTCCGTAGTAGCCCGCCATCTCGCCCATCGAATCGCCCAGCACGACGCGCACGTCCGGGGGCACCGGGCGGTCCCGCGACCGTCGCGCGCACGCGATGCCGCGCGCGGCGAGCATCGCCGCGACGCCGTCGAAGCGCTGGGGGTGCCGCGGGACGATCACGAGCAGCGTTCCGCCCGCGAGCGGCGATCGCGCGAGCGCGTCGAGGATCGCTTCCTCCTCGCCGTCGCGCGTCGACGCCGCGAGCACGACCGGGCGCGACGCGCCGAACATTCCGCGCAGGCGGGATGCGAGCTCGCGCGCGCCGGGCGGCACGCCGATGTCGAACTTCAGGTTGCCGGTCACGACGACGCCGCGCGCGCCCAGCGCCTCGAGGCGCTCGGCGTCGGCCTGCGTCTGGGCGGCGACGCCGGCGAGCGAGCGCAGCAGGGGCCGGACGAGCGAGCCCGCGCGCTCGTATCCGCGCGCCGATCGCTCGGACAGCCGCCCGCTGACGAGGAACAGCGGGACGTGCGCGATCGCGGCCTCGGCGGCGAGGTTCGGCCACAGCTCGGTCTCCATCAGCAGGCCGAACGCGGGGCGGAAGTGCGCGAGGAACCGACGCATCGCCCCCGGCAGGTCGTAGGGCAGCCACGCCTGCACCACGCGGCCGCCGAAGAGCGCGCGACCGGTCTCGCGCCCGGTGGCGGTCATCGACGTGAGCAGGACCGTGGCGGCCGGCCGCTCGCGGAGGATGCGCTCGACGAGCGGCGCCGCGGCGCGGGTCTCGCCGACCGAGACCGCATGGATCCAGACCAGCTCGCCCGTCGGCGCGGGGGCGTCGTAGCGGCCGTATCGCTCGCCGACGTGGAGCCGGTATCCCGGCTCGCGGCGACCGCGCCACCAGAGCCTGATCGGCGCGAGCGGCGCCACGATGCGCCATGCGAGCGTGTAGAGCGTGCGCATCGTCAGCATCGCGGAGCCGTGCGCAGGATCCCGCCCAGCGCGGCCCGCACCTCGTCGATCGCGGGCGGCACGCCGCGGCCGCCGAGATCGCGTGCGTGCGGCCCCGCGATCGCGGCGCCCGCGAGCGCCGCGTCGGTCGTCGTGAACAGTGCGAGCGTCGGAGTCCCCAGGGCCGCCGCCAGGTGCGTGAGGCCCGTGTCGACGCCGACGACCGCGTGTGCGCGGGCGAGGAACGCGGCCATGTCCGCGAGCGCCAGGCGCGGCGGCACCGTCGCGCGCTCGAGGCCGGAGGCCAGCGCGCGGCTTTCCGCCTCCTCCTCGTGGGTGCCGTGCGGCAGGACGACGTCGAAGCCGGACGCGCCGGCGTCCGACAGCAGCGCGCGCCAGCGGTCGGCCGGCCAGCGCTTGTCGGCGCGCGAGCTCGCGTGCACGGCGACGACGTAGGGCCTCGACGGTGTGCACGACGGCGCCGCGGGCAGGTTCCAGCGCCAGCGCGGGGGGCCGTCCGCCGCGTAGCCGAGCGCGGCGCCCGCGAGCCGCCGGCAGCGCGTGGCGAAGTGCAGGTCGCGCGGCACCGCATGATGGACGTCGTCGAACAGCGTGGCGACGGGCTCCCGGATGCTGGCGCGGTCGAACCCGTGGCGGGTGCCGATCGCGG
>JAKLIE010000363.1 GCA_022709775.1 Pseudomonadota bacterium | reverse complement strand
TCGGTGATGCTGGGCTGGCTGCCCTCGAACGGGCGTGGCGAGACCGTGAGCGTGCTGGGCGTTCCGTTGTCGTTCCTCACCGTCGACGGACTGCGGCACCTCCTGATGCCGGCGACCAACCTCGCGCTCTTCAACGTCGCGCTGCTGATCCGGCTGACGCGCTCGGGCGCGCACGAGGCGCTGCTCCAGGACTACGTCAAGTTCGCCCGCGCGAAGGGCCTGTCGAACCGTCGCGTGATCGGCGTGCACGTGCTGCGCAACATCCTGATCCCGATCGTCACCGTGATCGGCCTGCAGTTCGGCTCGCTCATCGCGTTCGCGATCGTCACCGAGAGCGTGTTCGCGTGGCCGGGCATGGGCAAGCTGCTGATCGACTCGATCAACCTGCTCGACCGGCCGGTCATCGTCGCCTACCTGCTCGTCATCGTCGCGTTCTTCATCCTCATCAACCTGGCCGTCGACATCCTGTATTCGGCGCTCGACCCGCGCGTGCGGCTGAGCGAGAGCAAGGGATAGCGCGCATGCGGAACGGAGTCCCGTGCGACGGAGGTCGGCGATGAGCGGGGCGCCCGTGCCGGCGCGGGCCGCCCGCGCCCCGCAGACGCCGTTCCGCCGCGTCGTCGACGACTTCTTCGCCAACCCGGTGGCGACGTTCGGCTTCGGGCTCCTGTGCCTGATCGTCTTCTTCGCGATCTTCGCGCCGCTGATCTCGCCGCAGAATCCCTACGACCTCGCGCAGATCGACGTGATGGAAGGCCGGCTGCCGCCGGGCTCGCCCACGGCGACGGGCGGCACGTTCTGGCTCGGCACCGACGACCAGGGTCGCGACATGCTGTCCGCGATCTTCTACGGCTTGCGCATATCGCTCGCCGTCGGCGCGGCCAGCACCGTGCTCGCGCTGGTCATCGGGCTCGCGGCCGGCCTCTCGGCGGCGTACCTGGGCGGCCGCTTCGAGGCGATGGTCATGCGCATCGTCGACATACAGCTCTCGTTCCCGGCGATCCTGATCGCGCTGATCCTCATCGCGGTGCTTGGGCAGGGAACCGGCAAGGTGATCGCGGCGCTGGTGACCATCCAGTGGGCGTACTACGCGCGCACCGTGCGCGCCGCCGCGATGGTCGAGAAGCGCAGGGAGTACGTCGAGGCCGCGCGCTGCCTCGCGCTGTCGCCGGCGCGCATCGTGTTCCGGCACCTGCTGCCCAACTGCCTGCCGCCGCTCATCGTCGTCGCGACGGTCCAGGTCGCCGCGGCGATCGCGCTCGAGGCGACGCTCTCGTTCCTCGGCCTGGGACTGCCGATCACCGAGCCCTCGCTCGGCCTGCTGATCGCGAACGGCTACCAGTACCTGCTGTCGGGCAAGTACTGGATCAGCTTCTTCCCGGGCATCGCGCTGCTGCTCACGATCGTCTCGATCAATCTCGTCGCCGACCAGCTGCGCGACGTGCTGAACCCGAGGCTGCAGAAGTGAGCGGCCCCGCGAGCGCGCGGCCGCCGGCCCGGGGGAGCCCGTGAGTTCCCCCTTGCTGGAGGTCGAAGGGCTGCGCACGCACTTCTTCACGAGGGCGGGCGTCGTCCGGGCGGTCGACGACGTCAGCTTCTCGCTCGAGCGCGGCGAAGTCCTCGGGCTCGTGGGCGAGTCGGGCTCGGGCAAGTCGATCACCGGATACTCGATCATGGGGCTCGTCGACCCGCCGGGACGCGTCGTCGAGGGATCCATCCGCCTCGACGGCAAGGAGCTCACGACGCTCGACGCCGAGTCGATGCGAAGGCTGCGCGGCAACCGGATCGCGATGATCTTCCAGGACCCGATGATGACGCTGAACCCGGTCCTGCGGATCGACCGCCAGATGACCGAGGCGATCCTCGCGCACGACGACGTGACCGAGGCGTCTGCCCTGGAGCGCTCGCGCGATGCGCTCTCGCGCGTGGGCATCCCGTCGCCCGACGAGCGCCTGAAGGCGTATCCGCACCAGTTCTCCGGCGGCATGCGCCAGCGCGTCGCGATCGCGATCGCGCTGCTCAACCGCCCGGACCTCATCATCGCCGACGAGCCGACGACCGCGCTCGACGTCACGATCCAGGGCCAGATCCTCTACGAGGTCCAGAAGCTCGCGCGCGAGACCGGCACGGCGCTCGTCTGGATCACCCACGACCTGTCGGTCGTCGCCGGGCTCGCCGACCGGGTCTGCGTCATGTACGCGGGCCGCATCGTCGAGCAGGGGACCACGGCACAGGTGCTGGACACGCCGGCGCATCCGTACACGCAGGGACTGCTCGACAGCGTCCCGTCTCGCAACGCCCCGGGGGAGCGGTTGCGCCAGATTCCCGGCATGACGCCTTCGCTCCTCGACCTGCCGCCCGGGTGCGCGTTCCGCGAGCGCTGCAGCCGCGCCGACGCCGAATGCGGCACCGCGCCGCCGATGCGCATCCTGCCGGACGACGCCGGTCGCGGGGTGCGCTGCCATCGTCCGCTCGTGCCGTGGACGTGACCGCCGCGCCGCTGGTCGCGCTCGAGCGCGTCTCGAAGCGCTTCGTCAAGTCGCTCGACCTCGCGGCGAGGATCGCCAACCTCGCCGGCGCCGGCGTGCGCGAGGAGACCGTGCACGCGGTCGACCGCGTCGACCTCGCGATCGCCCCGGGCGAGGTCGTGGGCCTGGTCGGCGAATCGGGCTGCGGCAAGTCGACGCTCGGCCGGCTCGCGGTCGGCCTTCTGCCGCTGACCGAGGGCCGCCGGCTCTGGCGCGGCGAACCGATCGACGGCCTCGCACCGGCAGCCGCGCGCGTGCAGCAACTGCGGATGCAGATGATCTTCCAGGACCCGTACGCGTCGCTCAACCCGCGCATGCGCGTCGTCGACATCGTCGGGGAGGCGCCGGTCGCGCACGGCGTCGTCTCGCGCCGCCAGCAGGTCGAGTACGTCGGCCTGCAGCTCAATCGCGTCGGCCTCGACCCCACGCTGGTGCGCCGCTTCCCGCACCAGTTCTCGGGCGGCCAGCGCGCGCGCATCGGCATCGCGCGCGCTCTCGCGGTGAGGCCGGAGTTCCTGGTCTGCGACGAATCGGTGGCGGCGCTCGACGTCTCGATCC
>JAKLIE010000362.1 GCA_022709775.1 Pseudomonadota bacterium | reverse complement strand
CCTGCCCGCGTGCAACACGGTGATCCTCGACGAGGCGCACCAGCTTCCCGACACCGCGACGACGTTCTTCGGCGAGCAGACGACCGCGGGCCAGCTCGCGGAGCTCGCGCGCGACGCGGAAGTCGCGGCGCGCACGTCGCTCTCCGACGTCCCGGGCCTGCCCGACGCGGCCTCCGAGATCGCGCCCGCGATCCGCAAGCTGCGCCTCGCGGCCGGCGACCTGCCGACGAAGCTGCCGCGCGACCTGGCCCTCGCGCGCGAAGGCTTCGCGCCGGCGCTCGACGAGCTCGCCGCCGCGATCGACCGCGTCTCGACCGAGTTGTCGCACTTCGCCGAGCGGAGCGAGGACCTCGCGAGCGTCGCCTCGCGAGCGCACGACGCGGCGAGGCGGATCGCACGATGGCGCGACGCCGCCGACGCTCCCGACGAGGAAGGCGAACGCTGGATCCGCTGGCTCGACGTGACGCCGGGCGGCTTCCAGATGCACGCGTCGCCGCTGTCGGTCGCGAACCTCTTCCGCCGCCAGCTCGACGCGACGGCGCGCGCGTGGATCTTCACGTCGGCGACGCTCGCGGTCGGCGGCGACTTCTCCCACTACACGCACGCGCTGGGGCTCGACGACGCGACGACGGGCACGTGGGAGAGCCCGTTCGACTATGGCACGCAGGCGCTCCTCTACGTGCCGAAGGGCCTCCCCGAGCCGAACAGTTCCGCGCACACCGACGCCGTGATCGACGCGGCGCTGCCGGTGCTCGCGGCCTCGCGCGGGCGTGCGTTCCTGCTGTTCACCACGTTGCGCGCGCTGTCGCAGGCACGCGAGCGCCTCGTCGACGAGCTGCCCGCGATCGGCGTCGACGGGCCGCTGCTCGTGCAGGGCGAAGGGTCCAAGACCGAGCTGCTCGAGCGCTTCCGGCGCGCGGGCGACGCGGTGCTTCTGGGCAGCGCGAGCTTCTGGGAAGGCGTGGACGTCGCCGGCGACGCGCTATCGGTCGTCGTGATCGACAAGCTGCCGTTCGCTCCTCCCGACGATCCGCTGATCGCGGCGAGGCTCAGGCAGCTGAAGGACGACGGCGGGAACCCGTTCCGCGACTGGCAGTTGCCGCAGGCGGCGATCGCGCTCAAGCAGGGAGCGGGCCGCCTGATCCGCACCGAAACCGACCGTGGCGTGCTGATGATCGGGGACCCGCGACTGGTGGACAAACCCTACGGCAAGACGCTGTGGCGCAGCCTCCCGCCGATGAAGCGAACGCGGGAGATCGCGGACGTGCAGGCCTTCTTCGGTGCCGGGGGTCAGGAGTCAGAGGACAGATGACAGTTGACAGGGGCCGCAGCGTCTCCGGCGGCCGCGCGTCGAGCGCGGTTGCAGGGTATGCGCAATCGCCGACACGGCGGTCGATCCGCCGCCACCGGAATCAGGGACGCTTCCGTTCCCTGTCCTCTGTTTCCTGATCCCCGACTACCAGATCTGCCACCAGGGCTTGGGGCCGCCCCTGCCGTCGGACTTTCCGGTGTCGACGCCGCGATAGATGTCGTTGCCCCAGAATTTCCACCAGGGCCGCGATGCGCCGAGCTCGCCGGTGAGGTAGAGGCTGTTGGGGTAGGTCTTCACCATGATCTCGCGCGTGTCGTCGCGCAGCTTCGGAAGGTCGAGCGCGTCGTACGAGCGGATCAGCACGTCGAGCGCGTGCTCGTTGGCGGGCGTCCTCGGATAGTTGACGAGCGACGCCTGCGCGCGGCTCGCCGCCGCCACGTACGCGGTGCGGTTGTAGTAGTAACGGGCGACGTGGACCTCGAACATCGACAGCGCATTCGCGAGGTAGACGAGCCGCTGCCGCGCGTCCTCGGCATACCGGCTGTCGGGAAACTTGGCGACAAGCTCCTTGAAGGCTGCGAATGCATCCTTCATCAGCTTGGGGTCGCGCTCGGACATCTCGAACTCGTAGACGTACCCGATCAGCCCCTGGTCCTCGCGGAAGTTGACGATGCCCTTCAGGTAGTACGCGTAGTCGACGTTCGGGTGGTTCGGGTAGGTGCGGATGAAGCGGTCGAGGGCCGAGATCGCAGCCGGGACCTCGTTCGCGCGGTAGCTCGCATAGGCGCCCTCGAGCATTGCCTGCTGCGCGTAGCGGCCGTAGGGGAACCGCGACTCCAGCGTCTCGAACAGCTTGACCGCGCGCGTATAATTTCCCTCGAGCATCGCGTCGTGCGCGCTGCGGTAGAGGCGGTCGGCGGACCAGCCCGACGTCTCGTCCTTGACCTCGGGCAGCAGGTTGCAGCCGGACGAGAGCACGACGGCGACGATCGCGAACGCGAGCGCAAGCGTGCGGACGAAGGCGGCCATCGGTCGAAGGCGTTTCCGTTGGAAAGCGACAAGTATAGCCGACCCGACGGGGCAGGCCCGCTCGCGCTGACGGTGCCCCCCGAGTGCGCAGGCCTTCGGCTCGACCAGGCGCTCGCACGCCTCCTGCCGTCGCATTCGCGCAGCCGGCTCAAGGGCTGGATCGAGTCGGGGCGCATCGCCGTCGACGGCGCGCCCGCGGTGCCGCGACGCAAGCTCGCCGGCGGCGAGCGGATCGACGTCGCGGCCGGCGACGACGGCGCGGCGCTCCCGGACGCCCCGCAGGCGATCGATCTCCCGATCGTGCACGAGGACGACGCGGTCATCGTCGTCGACAAACCCGCCGGCCTGGTCGTGCATCCGGGCGCGGGCAACCGCGACGGCACGCTCCTCAACGCGCTGCTGCACCGCCACCCCGAGCTCGCGTCGGTCGCGCGCGCCGGCATCGTGCACCGGCTCGACAAGGACACGAGCGGCCTCATGGTGGTGGCGCGCACGCCCGCAGCCCAGACCGACCTCGTCCGCCAGCTTGCCGCGCGCAGCGTCAGGCGCGAGTACCTCGCGCTGGTGCGCGGCGACGTCGCCAGGGCGGCGACCGTCGACGCGCCGATCGGACGCCATCCCGTGAACCGCACGTCGATGGACGTCGTCGAGCGCGGCAAGGAGGCGCGCACGCACGTTGCGCCGGTCGAGCGGTTCGGCACCGCCACGCTGGTCCGCTGCACGCTCGATACCGGCCGCACGCACCAGATCCGGGTGCACCTCGCGGC
>JAKLIE010000361.1 GCA_022709775.1 Pseudomonadota bacterium | reverse complement strand
CGGCAGGGCAGCGGGAACGCGCGTCGCTACCGCTTCTCTGCGAGCAGCGCCTTCTTCGCGGCGGCGAGTTCGGCCATCTGCGCCTTGGCGACCTTCGGGTAATGCAGGCCGAGGCGCGAGAGCCCGTCGATGATCGCCCCGGAGACGACGGCACGCGTGTACCACTTGTTGTCGGCGGGCACGACGTACCACGGCGCGTGCGGCGCGGAGGTCTCGCGGATCATCGACTGGTAGGCGTCCATGTACTCGCTCCAGTGCGCCCGCTCCTTCACGTCGGCGGCCGAGAACTTCCAGTTCTTCTCGGGCTGCTCGATGCGCTCGAGGAAGCGCCGCTTCTGCTCGGCGCGCGACACGTTGAGGAAGAACTTGAGGATCAGCGTGCCGTTGGCCGCCATGTGGCGCTCGAACCCCCGGATGTCGCGGTAGCGCTCGTCCCAGACGCGCTTGTGGAGCAGCACCGGCGGGATCTTCTGCCCGGCGAGGAACTCGCGGTGCACCTTCACCACCAGCACTTCCTCGTAGTAGCTGCGGTTGAAGATGCCGATGCGCCCGCGCTCGGGCAGAGCGCGCACGCAGCGCCACATCCAGTCGTGGTCGAGCTCCTCGTCGGACGGCGTCTTGAACGAATAAACCTGGCAGCCCTGCGGGTTGACGCCCGACATCACGTGCTTGATCGCGCCGTCCTTGCCCGCCGCGTCCATCGCCTGGAACACGAGCAGCACCGACCAGCGGTCCTGCGCGTAGAGCATGTCCTGCAGCTGCGCGAGGGCCTCCCTGCCCGCCTCGAGCGCTTCCTTCGCGCGCGGCTTGTCCTCGGTCTCGAGCGAACCGGTATCGGCCGGATCGTGGTCCCTCAACCGGAACTTCGCGCCGCGCTCGATGCGGTGCGGTCGGGAGATCCTGCGCGCGAGCTGGCAGACCTGGGCGAAATCCATCGTGTCCCTCGGGAGCGTCGGCGGCCGCGACGCGCGGCCCGCTGCAAGGATAACCTCCGCGGCCGGGCGGCCGCCATCGCGTTCGACGACGTGCGGCCGCGCGTCATGCCGGCAGTCCGTGGCAGAGCTTGTAGCGCTCGCCCGAGCCGCACGGACACGGATCGTTGCGCGACGCCGGCGCCTCGAACTCGCCGGGAGGGCGCGATCGCCAGGCGTGCCCGCCGTCGACGGCCGCTGTCGGATCGGCGACGCGCCGCCCGTGGCCCGTGGTCTCGCAGGCGGGATGCTCGAGCGCGGCCATGCCCATGCCCCGGCGCTTGAACCAGAGGCTCGCGTGCCTCTCGTGCCCGCGGGCCGCGAACGATCCGACGGCACGGACGTCGGCGAGCCGCCGCAGGCCCGGATTGAAGCCGTACCCGAACCACACGTCGTGCGCGTGGAGCTCCGGCATCCGGTACGCCACGCCACCTGCGCTTCGCAGCGGCGCGGTGCCGACGATCGCGTCGTGCAACCGGTTCTGCCCGGTCCGCCTGCACATCACGGCGGAAACCGTCGCGAGGGTCTCGAGCAGCACGAGCGACTCCTCGACGAAGCCGGAACGGAAGAAGCGCCAGTCGTCCTCGCAGTGGAAGACGTAGGGGGTATCGACCGTCGCGCAGGCCCGATCGATGCTGGCCATCTGCCCGATCGGCGGATCGTTGACGATGAACTCGAATGGCGCGCCGGCGCCGCTGACGGCGTCGCGAACCTCCTCGCGGCCGGAATCCTCGACGACGAGCCAGCGGGCGATCGGCGCGGTGTTGCACGCGACGAACGTGCAGACGGTCTCCTCGAGCAGGTCGAACCGGCCGCAGCTCGTCAGCACGAACGTGATGTCGCGAGGGGGCTTCATGGCCGAATCGGCGGGATCGCGGCGATAATGCAGGACCGCGCGACGGCTATCGTACCGCGGCCGCGACGATGACCCTCCGCAGACGCGAACGATCGACGACCGCGCGACCGTGGCTCACGCGCGAGGACGTCGCATTCGCCGCCGAGCTGCCGTTGCTCTGGATCATGGCGCTCTCGCTGCGCGAGCGCCGATGGACTGCCGCGTGCCGGGGGCTGGAATCGGCCAAGGCGCGGCTGGGTCTCTTCGATCCGGGGCCGGTTGCGCGGATCGCGGAGCGCGCGATCGGCTCCTCGCAGCCCGGTTTCGACGCCCGCGGCTTCGCGCTCGACTCCGCCGCGGGACGCAGCGAGCATCACCTTCAGATCCTGCGATCGGTGAGCCCCGGCGGATGGAACGCGCCGGTCGCGCTGGATGGCCGGGAGCACCTCGACGCCGCGCTCGCAGCCGGGCGCGGCGCGGTGCTGTGGGTCGCGCACTTCTGCTTCAACGCGCTGGCAGCGAAGAAGGCGCTCGACTCGGCGGGGTACCTCGCCTGGCACATGAGCCGGCCCGAGCATGGCTTCTCGAAGTCGAGGCTCGGCATCGCGACGGTCAACCGGATCCGCGTGCGCGCCGAGCTCGCCCATCTCGGCGGGCGCATCGTCATCGACCGCGACAGGCCGATGGCCGCGACGCTCGCGGCCCAGCGCCTGCTGAAGAGGAACGGCATCGTGTCGATCACGGCCGGTGCATGGGAAGGCCAGCGGCTCGCGGAGATCGACCTTCTCGGCGGGAAGCTCGAGCTCGCCGTCGGCGCACCGGGGCTCGCGAGGCTGTCGGGTGCGGCGCTGCTGCCGGTGTTCGCCGTGCGTGGCGACGACTGCGCGCTCCGCGTGACCGTCGAGCCGCCGATCGCGATCGAGCGCGGCGGCGACGCGGATGCATCGTTGCAGGATGCCGCACGGCGATTCGGCGAGCGCCTGGAGCCCTGGATCCGCCGCCATCCGGCGCAGTGGCGCGATTGGAAGAGCCTGACGCTTCCGGCCTGAGGGGCGGCGGCGCGCCGCCGACGCATACGTCGCCGGAACAAGGGGCGCGTCGCGTGCTGCGCCGCGAAGGCCGAAGACGCCGTCGACAGCAGCGCGAGGCCGACCGTCGGGCTCGCTGCCGCGGGCATCGCGCGCCCCGCAGCAGGAGAAAGTTGGGGTGGCTGATGGGATTCGAACCCACGACAACCGGAATCACAATCCGGGACTCTACCCCTGAGCTACAGCCACCACCGGTGAAACCTGTGCGCCCCGCCTGGGA